>NZ_KV795511.1:28877-61780 GCF_001809035.1 Eikenella sp. HMSC061C02 | reverse complement strand
CTATATTGAGTGATTTTGCTTCCTAAGCCCCAAAACAAATAGTAAAAGATAGTCTAACTTAGTTATCTAGGACAGCCCCAAAAATTATCGTACTTCATGATTTTCCTCCTTACTAAGAATTTGTTAGCACTACCGCTCTTCCACTGTTATGCCATTAAGATCGCCTGAAACAACACTGTTCAGTAGTCGATCTTCAGGGTTTCTTCAGCCACGCCGGCTACAGCCGGGGAGCGGGTGATGGAGAGTTTTTCTTCGGCGGAAAAGCCGATGGTTTCGCCATCTTGCAGGGTAACGTTTTGCGAGATAAGGTAGTCGCTGATGTTGCACAGGAAAGCGTGCAAATCGGCAGGCTCTTGTTCGCTGTTGAGGATTTCGAGCTCCATTTTGTTGAATTGCTCCAGGCCGATGGTGTAGGCACTGCTTCCTTCTTCGCTGCCGTAGAGGCCGATAAATATCCAGGCGGGAATGGGTAGTTCGTTTTCGTGCAGGCTGCTGCATACGTCGCGGTAGAAATCGGGGGCGAAAACGGTGCCGGAGGTGTAGATGCCGATGCTGTTTTCGTCGGCCAGGGCGGCGCAGGCCAGTTTGCTGTAGAGCGCCATCACGTCGACCGGGGTAGCGTCGGTTTCGCCAAGAGGCATCACGACAAGCAGGATGTGCGCCTGATGTTTGGCGGTTTCCTCCACGGCTTCCGGCCAGTAGTAATTAAAGGCGGCATTTTGTTCGGCTTCGCCGTCGGGCAGCGGCGCAGGCATGAGGGAGAGGGCGCAGAGCAGGCCGTTTACGTTGAAGTTGAGGATGCCGTCTTCGTTGGTGATGCCTTCGCCTTCGTCCGGGCTGATGCCCCATTCGTGTTGCAGGGTATGCAGGAAGCGGGCGGGGTCGAAACGGTTTTCTTTCAGCAGGACAAAGCCTTGGGCGTGGCGCATGATGAGCCTTTCGGGAATGAGTGGGAAAGTGGGCAGTATAAGGGGGATGGCGGTAAAAAGGCTATCTGAAAATATTTGGGGGTTTTCAGGTAGCCTTAGTTTGCTTTCCACTGCGGCTCACACGATGGTTTGCTTGCCGTAGCTTTCGATGATCTCCTTTATCCGCAGCATGGTTTCTTTGGGCGGGGGAGACACGCCTTTGAGCTTGTATTCGTCGCCGCACAGCTCCCATTTATGGGCGCCGAGTTCGTGGTAAGGAAGGAGTTCCACGGTGTCAGCGTTGGGCATATCGGCAATGAATTCGCCGAGCAGATGGGCGGAGCGGTCGTCGTCTGTGTAGCCGGGCACGACCACATAGCGGATGCGGGTGGGCTGGCCTCGGTCGGCCAGATAGCGGGCAAAGTGCAACACTTTGGTGTTGGGGATGCCGACCAGCACTTTGTGAATCTCGGGATCAATTTGTTTAAGATCAAGCATAACGAGATTGGTGTTGTCCAGCAGCTCTTCCATAGCGCTGTCGTAGTGCAGGGCGTAGCCGTTGGTGTCGAGACAGGTATGGATGTCGTGCTCGCGGCAGGCCACAAACCAATCGCGGATGAATTGGTATTGCAGCAGGGGCTCGCCGCCGGTAGCCGTTACACCGCCGCCGGTGGCGCGGAAGTAGTGTTTGTAGGAGAGCACTTGCTGCATGAGCTGGGGCACGGTGAAGTGCAGCTCTTTTTCGCTGTGCCTATCCCAAGTGTCGCGGTTGTGGCAGTAGAGGCAGCGCATCAAGCAGCCCTGCATGAAGAGGACGAAACGCAGGCCGGGGCCGTCTACGGCACCGCCAGTTTCTACGGAGTGGACGTAGCCGATGCCTTCGTAGGGGCGGGCGCGGGTGTCAGGCTGCTTTTTAGGCGAAGTATCGGAACTAATAGGGATGGTTTCTGGCATGGTGGTTGGCGTGTGTTGTTTTCAGGTAGCCTTTATGGCTTGAAGCGTTTAGGTAGAAGACTGAAAGCCTGCCATACCCTGTTTGGGCTATAAATGTTCAGGTAGCCTGGGCACAGGAGTGAGGCTACCTGAAAACCGGAATAAATAAAAGTGCCGGAAGGGATTCCGGCACTGATTCCAGCTAGCTGGGCATGATTACATCCGGCTGGTGAAGGTGCGGGTGATCACGTCTTGCTGCTGCTCTTTGGTGAGCGAGTTGAAACGCACGGCATAGCCGGACACACGGATGGTGAGTTGCGGATATTTTTCCGGGTGTTCCATCGCATCCATCAGCATTTCGCGGTTGAGCACGTTTACGTTGAGGTGCTGGCCGCCTTCCACACCAGCTTCGTGGTGGAAGTAGCCGTCCATCATACCGGCCAGGTTGCGTTCGCGGGAGCTTTCGTCTTTGCCCAGTGCGCCGGGGATGATGGAGAAGGTGTAGGAAATACCGTCTTTGGCAAACTCAAACGGCAGTTTGGCTACAGAAGTCAGCGAAGCCACCGCACCGCTCACATCACGGCCGTGCATGGGGTTGGCACCCGGGCCGAACGGCGCACCGGCACGGCGACCATCCGGGGTATTACCGGTTTTCTTACCATATACCACGTTCGACGTAATGGTCAGTACCGATTGGGTCGGGATGGCGTTGCGGTAGGTCGGGTGAGTGGATACTTTCTTCATGAAGCGCTCTACCAAATCGCAGGCAATGCTGTCCACGCGGTCGTCGTTATTACCGAACTGTGGGTATTCGCCTTCGATTTCGAAGTCCACGGCAATCCCGTTTTCGTCGCGAATCGGTTTCACTTTGGCATATTTGATGGCAGACAGCGAGTCGGCAGCCACAGACAGACCGGCAATACCGCAAGCCATAGTACGGCGCACATCGCGGTCGTGCAGCGCCATCAGGGCGGCTTCGTAGCTGTATTTGTCGTGCATGTAGTGGATGATGTTCAGCGCGGTTACGTATTGGGTGGCCAGCCAGTCCATGAAGCTGTCCATGCGGGTCATCACGGTGTCGTAGTCCAATACTTCGTCTTTAATCGGCTCGGTTTTCGGGCCGACCTGGTCTTTGGATTTTTCGTCCACGCCGCCGTTGATGGCGTACAGCAGGGTTTTGGCCAGGTTGGCGCGTGCGCCGAAGAACTGCATCTGTTTGCCGATTACCATCGGGCTCACGCAGCAGGCGATGGCGTAGTCGTCGCTGTTGAAGTCGGGGCGCATCAGGTCGTCGTTTTCGTATTGGATAGACGAAGTATCGATCGACACTTTGGCGCAGAACTCTTTGAAGCCTTGCGGCAGTTGTTCCGACCACAACACGGTGATGTTCGGTTCGGGAGACGGGCCCATGTTGTACAGGGTGTGCAGCACGCGGAAGTTGGTGCGGGTGACCAGCGTGCGGCCGTCCAAGCCCATGCCGCCGATGGATTCGGTGGCCCAAATCGGGTCGCCAGAGAAGAGTTGATCGTATTCAGGCGTGCGCAGGAAACGAACCATACGCAGTTTCATCACCAGGTGGTCGATGAATTCCTGTGCCTGGCTTTCGGTGATCACACCATTTTTCAGATCGCGCTCAATGTAGATATCCAAGAAAGAAGACACGCGACCGAAGCTCATTGCGGCGCCGTTTTGCGATTTCACGGCGGCGAGGTAGGCAAAGTAAGTCCATTGGATGGCTTCTTGCGCGTTTTTGGCCGGGCCGGAAATATCGTAGCCGTAAGAGGCTGCCATTTCCTTCATCTGTTTCAGCGCAATATGCTGCTCGTTGATTTCTTCGCGCAGGCGGATAACGCTTTCCAAGTTTTGGCCAGATTCCAAATCGGCTTGCAAAGAATGATACTGCTCGGTTTTGTCTTCCATCAGGCGGTCGATACCGTAAAGCGCCACACGGCGGTAGTCGCCGATGATGCGGCCACGACCGTAGGCATCGGGCAAACCAGTTAAAACGCCCGATTTCCGGCAGCGGCGGATGTCGGGCGTATACACATCAAACACACCTTGGTTGTGGGTTTTGCGGTATTTGGTGAAGATTTCTTCCACTTCAGGATTCAGTTCCACGCCGTAGATTTTGCAAGAATCTTTCACCATTTTCAGGCCGCCGAAAGGCATGATGGAACGTTTCAGCGGCTCGTCGGTTTGCAGGCCAACGATGGTTTCCAAATCTTTATCGATATAGCCGGGACCGTGGCTAGTGATGCCGGAAACAATTTGCGCATCAATCTTATACGGCGCGTGGGTTTTATTCTCAACCTTAATGCCTTCCATCACTTCCGCCCACAGCTTGGTGGTGGCTTCAGTGGCCGGAGCCAAGAAACTGCCATCGCCTTCATAAGGGGTGTAGTTCTTCTGGATGAAATCACGCACATCGATGCTGTTTTCCCAATCGCCACCTGCAAAGCCTGCCCAAGCAGCTGGACGTTCTATTGCTGAAGCCATATTAACCTCCTGTTTAGTATGAGCAAATAAAATAACGTTGCCAATTAAAATTCACTGTAAAGAATAGCACGCTCCATGCCACTTTGGGCAGAAAACTCTAGTTAATCAGCCTTCCATTGATGTAAATCAAACTTTGTCTTTTAATTATTATTTATCAACAGATTAGAAGCATAAGTGATTCAGGTAGCCTTTCCTGTATCTATACCCTGCTCTGCCCACAATTCCGGCTGACTACCCTGTGGCAACAGGTGGCTGATGCCCAAGCCGATAAGCCGGTAGTCGCGGCCGGCAGGCATGCGCTGAGCCAGCTGTCGGGCGGCCTGCTCCAGCGCGGCAGCATCGGGCAGGACGGAGGAATAGGTTTGCGAGCGGGTGAGGATGTGGAAATCGGCGGTTTTCAGCTTGAGCGTGAGCGTGTGCGCCTGCACTTGTTTGCGCTGCGCCTGCGCCCATAAATCCTTCGCCAAATCAGCCAGGTGGCGGACGATTTTACTAAGCGGCAAATCTTGCGGCAGGGTGATTTCGGTGGAAATCTGCAAACGCTCGCGCTGCGGCTGCACCGGGCGGTTGTCGATGCCGCGGGCGAGGTCGTAGAGGCGGTAGCCCCAGCGGCCGAATAGGTTAACCAATTCGCCGCGCTGCATTTTTTGCAAATCCCCGGCCGTTTGCAGGCCGAGGGCGTGCATTTTTTGCAGAGTCTTTTTGCCCACGCCGGGAATTTTGCCCAGCGGCAGGGTGAGCAAAAATTGGGCGATGCGCGGCGGCGGGATCACGAATTGGCCGTTGGGCTTGCGCCAATCGGAAGCGATTTTGGCGAGAAACTTATTCGGCGCGATACCAGCCGAGGCGGTGAGGCCGGTTTGGCGCAGGATTTCGGCACGGATAGCAGCGGCGATTTCGCTGGCATAAGGCAGGTTTTGCTTGTTATGAGTAACGTCCAGATAGGCTTCGTCCAGCGAGAGCGGCTCGACTAAATCGGTGTGCTGCCGGAACACGGCATGAATCTGCTGCGACACTTCGCGATACAGATGAAAACGCGGCGGCACAAACACAGCCTGCGGGCACAGCCGCCGCGCAGTGGCGGCGGGCATGGCCGAATGCAGCCCGAAACGCCGCGCCTCATAGGAAGCGGCGCACACCACCGAACGGCCGCCCTCCCAAGCCACCACCAAAGGCTTGCCGCGCAGATGCAGCTGCTCGCGCAGCTCTACCGAGGCGTAGAACGCGTCCATATCGATGTGGATGATTTTGCGGGCGGCAGGCATGGCTAGCTGGGCGAATGGGGAAGATACGGATTATAACGGAAGCACAATCTCGTTTCAGGTAGCCTAATCTCAGCAAGCTGCTATAAGTGAGTCTGCCCTCCTACCGCTTGCTGATATAACCACGAAAGTTCTATATCACACGCTTACTAAAAGGCTACCTGAAAGTTAGCTTCATCAAAATTCCGCTCCGCTTTCAGGTAGCCTTTTACGTACCTACTCCCTACTCCTGCGCCTCCCTCGCTGCCGGCCGTTGCAAATGCCGCTGCATATAGATTGCAAACGGCTCAACGTTTGGCACCACTTGGGTGCGGAACATGCCCCAAGCCAAGAGGCCGCTCAAGTATAAATCGAGCGCACTAAAGTGTTGTCCCACAGCGTATTCGCGGCCGTCGGCCAGCAGGGTTTGCAGGGTGTGCAACGCGGTATCGAAATCGCCATAGCCGATAGAGCGGCGCCGATCTTCGCTCTGAGGCACTTGCTGCCAGCGGTCGAGAATGGCGTATTCGAGCTGCGTGCCAAACCACAGCCAGCGGTAGTATTGCCCGCGCTCCGGCGTGCCCGCAGCCGGGATCAGCCTTTTTTCGGGGAAAAGCTCGGCCAGATAGGTGAGGATGGCGGGCAGCTCGGTAATCACTTGTCCGGCGTGCTTAATGGCGGGCACTTTGCCCATCGGGTTGATGGCCAAATAATCCGCCTCTTTGAGCTGCGAGTAATCCAGCGTCACGGTGTCGTAATCCGCGCCGCATTCGGCCAGCATCCAGCGTACATTGTTGCCGCGCGAAGGGTGCACGGTATAGAGGGTGATTTTTCTCATGATATTTCCTTTTAAAACAGTTGATTGTGCTTTCAGGTAGCCTGAAGTGCCGCCATGATACGCCATGGCTGTGTCAGTTTTTGTCAGCAGCCAAGGCCATAGCTGAAACGAAATCAACACTAGCGGCTCAAATCAAACGCGCTCAAATCCAGCCCTTCCTGCTGCCGCCAGCATTGCAGCAGCAGGCGGTGCTGCATGGGATAGGCCGCGCCGATTTGGGCTTGCGTGATGCGTTCGCAGCGGAAATGGCGGAAGGCCTGCCGCAATGTGCACCAGGCCGCCAACAGCCGCACATCATCCAAATAGCCCAGCGCCACCGGCCACACCGTGCGCCTGCTGGCCTGCCCGCGCAAATCCGTATAGCTGAAGCTGAGCGCCGTTTCCTGCCGCAAAGCCTGCCGCACCAGCGCCAACACCTGCGCTTCGCCGCTCCCATACGCCGTGCCGCCCATCGGATACACCGCATGCGCCGCCGCCTGCTCGGCCAGGCGTGCCGGCAACACCGCGTGCACCTTGCCCAACACCGAGCGCGCCGCCTCAGCCATTTCGCCGTCGGCATGCGCTGCCGCCCAACGCATGCCCAACATCAGCGCTTCCAGCTCGTTTTCGCTAAACATCAGTGGCGGCAGATTGCAATCCCGCTGCAACACAAAACCCACGCCTGCTTCCCCGCCAATCACCGCGCCCTGACCGCGCAAGGTATCGATATCGCGATACACCGAGCGCACGCTGATGCCCAGCTCCTGCGACAACAGCCGCGCACTTTTCGGATGGCGGCTGGCACGCAGAAGCTGCAAGAGTTTGAGCAGGCGGTCGGTACGGCTGGGCATGATGAATCTCCGGATGGTTTTTCAGGTAGCCTGACTGCTTGAATGGGAGGCTACCTGAAAATAATTAGGGATGATACCGCATTTGCAGTTGACAGCGGCAAGCTGGATAAACTCCAACTAAGCAGTCGATACACTTCCCATCTGAGAGAGCTAACTACATGCTACCTGAAAACTGATAAGAACAAGCCAACACCAGCAACGGCGTGGCACTTGCTGCATGATGGTTCAGCTCACCGAAAAAGGCTACCTGAAAGTTTCAGGTAGCCTTTTTGCATGAATTTATTTTAAACCAGAGCTGTTGGTTCGCTTGACCGCACTGCCCGATCCATGCACGGCTCACCACATTGCCCGGATTCAAAGCAAATCCACTCTAGCCGCCATAGCCATCAACCTTGCTCGCGGAAACCTTCCCCCTTAAACACTCTCCGCGGATTGCCGCGCTCCACTTGGTAGAGCGATTTGTGCGCATCGGCGGCATGCTGTCGCAGGGCGGTTTGGTGGTGTTCGGCCAGCTTGAGCGCGAGTAGCCCCAGCGCACGTTTTTTATTGGCGTGCTGGCTGCGCTCGCCCTCGGCACGCACGGCAATGCCGCTGGCGAGGTGGACGGCGCGCACGGCGGATTCGGTTTTGTTCACATGCTGCCCGCCTTTGCCGCCGGCACGGCAGGTTTGGAATTCGATGCCTTCGCTTTCCGGCAGCGCGGGAATTTCAGGTAGCCTGAACACACCGATATACCAGTTTTTGCGCGGGTGCTGCGGCCGCAGCGGGCTGGGGCACACCCATTGCAGCGTGCCCTGCCAGCCTGTGGCCAGGCTTTCGGCACGGCTGCCGGAGAGTTTGAGCACGGCGGAGAGGATGCCGTGTTTGCTCGGGGTTTGTTCCAATATTTCGGCCTCCACGCCTGCCGCTTCAGCCTCACGCAGGATTTTTTGCAGGGCAAAACGAGCAAACATCTGACATTCGGCCGGGCCTTGGGCGGTAGAAATTTGCAGATAAATCATGGTTTAATTCCTTTTCATTTTCGACCGGAACGAATGCTTGGCATCGAAGCCTTTGTTACCGATTTTGTCTTTATCAGGCACAGCCGGGCTGGTTTCGGCCTCGCTTTTGAGCTGCTACAGGTATTCGCACAGGTGTTGCCACACGATATCGGGGTTGAAGTACACACCGAGGCTGGAGAGTTGCGGGTTTTCAGCAAAATCTTGGCGACTGTCGAGCCGGGTGGGTCGGTTTGGGTCGGCGTAATAGACGAGCAGCAGCGGCGTATGGCGGTATTTGGCGATTATGGGATGGCTGCGGCTGCAGCAGCGGGGGCTGAAGTCGGGCGTTTGGTAGTGGCGATACCCCGGCCAATAGTAGTTATGGCATTGCGGCAGGCAGTATTCGCTGCCGTCGAGAAAGCGCACCATACTCAGGGGAAAGCGGTGGCGGCGGTGTTGCAGATACACGGTATCGATGTCGTATGAGCTATACACCTGCTTCTCGGTGGCAAACAGAAACACGCGCAGGTTACCGATATACAGCTCGGATACTACGGCGCAGGCACCGTACTCCTTCTTCCACTCGGCCGGCGGCTTAGGCAGGCTGCGCAGGATTTCGGCTTCGGGGCTCTGGCGGCGATCGAACACCAGCACGGGATCGATACCGTATTTGGCCACTTTGTGATCATAAAAATCTTTAAATTTACTGATGATTTTCATAGCCTCACTCCCCACAGCCACCGCTGGTTTTATAAGTGAGCACCGGTTTGAGGCGAGCGATCAGCTCGATCAGGCCGGCCTGCCGCATGGCTTCGATGATGCTGTCGATGTTTTTGTAGGCCTGCGGGGCTTCTTCGTACACCAAAGCTTTGTCGGCGCACACCACGATGCTGCCGAAGGCAGTGCGGCGCAGGCTGTCGGCACTGTATTTGTGCGACAGGCGGCCTTTGCATTCGCCACGCTGCCATTTGCGGCCGGCGCCGTGGGCGAGTGAATTGAGGGCGATACTGCAATCGGCGGCCGGTTCGACCAGATAGCTGTAATCGCCGCGCGAACCGGGAATCAGCACCAAACCGCAGTCGGATGGCGTGGTGCCTTTGCGGTGCAACCAGCCGGTTTCGCCACCAATTTCAGTGTACTGCAGGAAGTTGTGGTGCACATCGAGCAGGCAGCGGCCTTCGGCGTGCCAACGCTCCAGCATACGCTCGGCAATCAACAGCCGGTTGGCACGGGCAAAAGCCAGCGCGTCGTTGTGTTCAGCCAAATAGGTAGCGGCTTCGGAGCTGTTTTCAGGTAGCCCTTGGTGGCCGTGTGCATCCACATGGCGACGCAAAATCTGCTGGCCAAGCCCACGCGAGCCGCTGTGCACGAGCAGCTGTAGGCAATCGGTATCGAAGTTTTCAGGTAGCCTTTCGGGGCGGTAAACGGTATCCACAGTTTGCAATTCGGCAAAGTGGTTACCACCGCCAATGCTGCCTAAGGCTACCTGAAAAGGATGCTGCGGCAAGATTTCGTTAATCCGTGCCTGCCAGCTTTCATCCAGCGACGCATCGATGCTGCCAAGCTGTTTGGCCAGCTTGGCGGGTTTGGCTTTGTATGCGGCCAAATCGGTTTGCCACAGCGCCATGCCACAGCCAATATCATTACCGATGAGCGCAGGGTAAAAATGGCCAAGGCTGAAAAATGCCGCGCCGATGGGATAACCGCGCCCGGCGTGCAAATCGGGCATACCGGCTACCCGGCGCATCTGCGGCAGGCGGGCAGTGGTTTGGAGTTGTTGGATGGCGTTGCCTTCAATCCAGGTGTTTGAATCGGCTATTAAAACAATGTTTTCAGAAATGATTTGGGGATTTTGTGTGCCCATAATGTACTTTCTTGCGGCGGATAAACCCATTTGCGCACAGTTCTGCCAAGCACGCGTAAATACGGTGGCAATAGCTTGAAACGGCAAATAAATTTATCCGCAGAATGCAAATGGCAGGCGCAACAAAGCAGCGCATTAAATGCAGTTTGCAAAATAATGAGAAAGCAGCCCGAAGCGGGCGGCACAGAAAAAGGGAATGGCCTTAGGCTTCTGAGCTGCAAAGGATTGAACGGAGGATTGAAGTGTACGGCATAGCCAGCTCCTTTCTTTGCAGTGGTGAATAAATAATGAAAACCCGCGCATAGTAGCGGCCGGATACTAGCTGAGGCAAGTGCATGGCAGAAAAGGCAGGAGGATTGTTGTATTTTTCCCGCACCATACCAGGTGTGGCAAACAATAAAAACCGGCTGTCTAATAGATTAGACAGCCGGTTTCGAATATGGCAATTAGCCCATGTTGCGCTCGGCGTTAATCAGAGAACGGCGAGCCAAAGCCAAGTTAGCTTTGCTTCTGTCCAATACAGAGTACAGGAACAGACCATCATGACGGGGCAGCGGACGCAATAGGTGATATTGAGTGCCCAAAGTCATCAGGATGTCTTCGATTTCATCTTTCAGGCCAAGCATCTGCATGGTTTTGTTTTTGGCACGCATCACCTCAGTGTTGCCTGCGGCGGCAATTTCCAAATCAATGGAAGGGCTACCACCACCGGCCAACAACATGCCGCTGGAGTAATCCACTACTGCGGCAGCCAGGGCGCCATCCACGTTCAGCATTTCCGCTACGGTTTTATCGTAATTCATTTTCTACAAGATCTCCACAAAAACAAAATAAAAACAAACAGTTCATACTTCCCGAAACTAATTCATACTCTCTATTTTGTAACTCAGAAAGGTTTGGCAGGCTTTATTATCCCAAAAATATCACCTACTTCTCTTAGTGAACCAAACTAGGCAGCTGGCTAGAAAAGCTTTTCTGCCATGTCCAACACTGAATCGCAGTATATGCCTTTTGCTTTTCAAAGTAAATATTAACACCGACATAATTGTATGCATTTGATACATAGCTGCTTCAAGCATATACGCTCAAGCCCCACACCCCTCTTTTCAACAGAAAAATAATCAATAAAAATCAAAAATCTACGCACAAAAAGCACTACCCATGCAGCCAATCTTTTTCACTACATAACACTATTTTTTCAGCTATTTTTTGTTTCAAACACACCGCACCCACCCTATTTCCGCTATCTAGCACAGCAAAGAAGACCTTTACACAACGCAGGCTTATAATCCTATTTTCCCTCTTTTTCAGGTAGCCTCACATGACACAACCCATCTGGCAAGCCGGGCGTTTCCGCATCGATTTATCCACGCCCAAAATCATGGGCATCATCAACCTCACCCCCGATTCCTTCTCCGACGGCGGCACCTACTCCCGCAGCAGCAGCGCCGCCCTCGCCCATGCCGAACGCCTGCTGACCGAAGGCGCACACATTCTTGATATCGGCGGCGAATCCACCCGCCCCGGTGCCGCCCACGTCTCCCCCGAAGAAGAATGGGCACGGCTGCAACCCATCGTGAGCGAAATCATCAAATGGGACGTCCCCCTCAGCGTGGACACCCGCCGCAGCACCATCATGCAACGCCTGCTCGGTAATGGCCTGGCCGACATCATCAACGACGTATCCGCCCTAGAAGACAGCGGCGCCATCGAACTGCTCGCCGCCCACCCCAACACCGGTATCTGCCTGATGCACATGCAGGGTTTGCCCGAAACCATGCAAAACAACCCGCAATACCAAGATGTGGTGGCCGAAGTAGCAGGCTACCTGAAAGCCCGTGCCCAAACCTGCCAAGCCGCCGGCATCCGCTCCGAACGCATCGTGCTCGACCCCGGCATCGGCTTTGGCAAAAACCTCCAGCACAACATCCAACTCATGCGCCACCTGCCCGATTTGCAAGCACAAACTGATCTGCCCCTACTCATCGGCGTATCGCGCAAACGCATGATCGGCGAAATCACCGGCGAGACCGACCCCACACAGCGCATCCACGGTAGCGTAGCCGCCGCCCTCTATGCCGCCGAACGCGGCGCCGCGATCCTGCGCGTGCACGACGTGAAAGCCACCGCCGACGCATTGAAAGTGTGGCAGGCTTTGCACTAGGCTGTTGCGGCATTAAAAAAGCTACCTGAAACTGTTTTAGCTCTGTGAGTTTCTGCAGAGCTAAAACAGTTTCAGGTAGCCTTTGCATCAGCCCTGCCTATTGCAAGCCTAGTATCGGCTTGAAGGTGTGCTGAATAGCGAGGAAGTCATCGAAGGAGAGCAAGGGGTTGTCGTTGAAGATGATGTACACCCCGTCGGCTAGCGGGCGCACATCGGGCACTTTCCCGACAAGGCGGCGGATGACTTCGTCGCGGTCATAACCCAAGGCGGTTTGGCACAGGTCGTTATCCCAATAACAGGCGGGACTGAGGGTGTAGATATTGTTGCGGCCATTGGGGGTGATGCCACGGGCTCTTAAATCGTTGTAGGCAGGAACTAAGGAAATAGAAAAGCCGCTGGAATCAAAAGTCGGCGATTCGCCCGGGCGATACCCTTCCTCATAATAAATAGCGTAGTCCACGTAGTAGTTCTCTGCTACTCGTGGTTCAATAATTTCAATTACTTGTGGGAAATTGGTACAAATCACATCATGGAAGTTTACTTTTTTATATTCAGGTTTAAATTCATACCATAATCTATCTATCCCACTGAAATAATTGTCATCCTTCCAACGGCCATAATCAATACGCCTTGTATATTCATATCTTTGATAAACCCTAGGCGTATCAGGGTGTTTATACTGCACATACGGCATCGGTTGCTCATGATGTGGCATTTTAAGGCTGTTTAAATCTACTCCCTTTAGCCCAAACGGTGCATCAATATGGCAGAGTCGTTCTAATAGATAGCGGTGACGGCTTTCAAATGGTTCATTTATATCCGCAATCCTAAATGTTCTGAAAAAAAGACTCTTAATCTCTTCCATTATTTATTTCCCTTTCAACACCTATTATCCCACCTCAGGCTACCTGAAAACTGCCCGCTATATGGGAAACAGCCCTGCGCGGCTCTTTCAGGTAGCCTTTCCTCATATCAAGTAACCCACTGTTAATCCTCCCCCTCCCTCGGCGGCACGGGTGCGAACCAGCCCACCAGCAGGAGCAGCAGCCCCACGCCGATAAACGACACGATGCGGGCGATGCCGCCGCTGCCGCCCAGTTCCACCGTAAACAGCTTCAACACCACCACGCCCATCAGCCCGGCGCCGGCCATCCAGCGGATGCGCCGCCCCAAGCGGTGGCCGGACACCATCAGGCCGATGGCGGTGGCCGCCCACACGATCGACAGCGCCGCCTGCAGGCCGAAGGAAGCCATGATGCCGTGCAGCGTCCACTCCACGCCCATATAGAAATACCACAGGCGCAACACCGCGCCGCTCACCAACGTGAGGCCGAGCAGCACCGATCCGGCCAGGTGCAGCCGCAGGCCCTCGCTTTCCAGCTCGAATTCTTCCTGCCACAAATCAACGCAGCGCAGCCACAGCGCCCCCACCAACAGCCCGGCCAAATCCATCGGATTGAGCAGCGGCAGGTAGGTGAAGGGTTGCACAGTGCGCGGCTCGAGCGCATTGTTTGCCACCAGCCACATCAGTGCGTAGCCGCCGCACAGCAGCGAGCAGGCAGCCGCATACGGCCGCAACCCGGCTTTGCCGCGCCCCAGATAAAACAGCAGCCACAGTGCCAGCGGCAGTGCCAGCCAGCCGATTTGCCCCCACACGCCGCCCAGTATTTCGCCGGCGAGGATGCCGCAGAAGGCGGTGGCCGAAGCCGCCCACAGCGCAAACGCCGCCATGCCCCAGCCGCGTTCGGTATCGTGCGAACGGAAGTCTTGCAGGCGCAAAATCCATACCAATAGGGCAGCCAAGGCCAGGTGCATGAGGCTACCTGAAAGCGCGTGCGCCACCAAATCGGCGCGGCTCAATCTACTAAACAACAGCATGGCGTTCGGAATCAGCAGCGGCACCAGCACAAGCGCGGCGCGCCTGCCCTGCCGCCAATCGAGCAGCCAGGCTGCCGCCGTCCACAACGCGAAGGGCAGCGGCAAAGTCCACAACAGGGCGCCGCCAACCAGGCTCTCCGGCAGATGGTGCAGCAGGTTTACCGAAGAGAGGATCGTGCTTAAGAATGCCAGGTCGAGCAGCAGCCAGCCGACAGCTTGGTGCAGCAATAGGCTGAGCGGGCGGGCGGTGTCGCGTTGCTGCCTGCCGCGCCTGTTTTTGCTGCGCAGCGGTGCACTGGATTCATTTTCAGGTAGCCATTCATCGCCCTGGCGGTGCAAAGCGTAGGCCGCCGCACCCAGCAATATCGCGGCGGCAAAGCAGCAGATGGTGGACAGCCAATCTTCCCCGGCGGACACAACCGCCAACAGCAACAACACCAGCATGCCCCAGCTTGCTGCGGCCACGGCAAACAAGCCGCCGCCGGGCAGCCAGGCGGATTCGTCTGCCTCATCGGCATTCCCGTCTGCCCCGCCTTCATCGGAGGGGCTACCTGAAAGCGCAGCCAGCGGGTTGGGCTCAAACGCATCCTGCAACACCGCCTGCATCCGTACTGCCGCCCAAGCCAATGCGGCCAAAGCCACCATGGCCCAATGGCGCGGCAGGCACATCAGCGGTAGCAGCCCCGCGAGCAGCAGGCCTGCGCCTAAAGCCCCGCGCTGGGCGCAGCTTTCCCAATAGGCCGAACCACGACAGCGCCAACGCAGCCAAGCTGCATACATGGCCAAACCGGCCGAGGCCGCCGCCAATGTCGGCACCAGCGGGCCGGCGAGCAGCGGCACACCTTCTTCGCTCACAATCCGCCAGCCCAAGTCGCCGCCAAACAGCAATGCGCCCAGCGACAGCGCATACACCACCACCGCCAAAAACCGCGTGTGCGGTCGCTGCTGGCGCAGGGCAAACACATACACCAACCCGGCCTCCAGCGACCACAGCGCCACCGTGGCCGCCTGCTCGAAGGCCAGCGGCACCGCCAGGGTGGCGAACACGAGCGAAAGCGCCGCCAAAGCCTGGCGCAAAAGCGGAAAATCGCGGCTGCCGGTAAACACCCCGGCCAACAGGGCATACACCGCAGCAAAACCCAACGCCGCACCCGCCGCCCAATGGCCGCCCTCGGGCAGCATATGGTATTGCAGCACAAACGCCGACACGGCCGAGCCGAACAGCAGCGTGCCGTCTATCGCGCCGATAGTCATGCCGTGGCGTACCAAACTATCAATCAGTTCGTCCAACCCAGCGTTATCCGGCACGGCTGCCTCATCGGCCTCATCGCGCCGGTGCAGCGCGTAGAGGCAGGCCAAGAGCGTGTAGAGCAGCCAGTGGAAAATCAGGAAAGGCTCGGTGCTGGCGAAATATTCGCCCCTGTATTCCGAAGATCCCCACATCACGGCAATAAACAGGCTGCCGATAAAGCCGATAAGGTTCAGACTACGCCAAGTTTTGAAGCGGGCAATCGCCGCCACACCGGTGTTGAGCAGCGCCAGATAAGTGAACAGCACCACATAGCTGCCGCTGCCATCGCTCACCAAAATCGGCGCGGCCAAACCGCCGATAAGCGCCACCTGCGCCATGATTTTCGCATCCTGCCGCACCGCCAGCGCCGCCATCGCGCACACCAGCCCCACCATCAGCATAAAAGCCGTGCCCGCAGACAAAAGCGGGTGCAGCTTCACCGCCGCCAGTGTGGTCAGATACATCACCGCCATGCCGAAGCCCTGCAAAATCAGGCCGTATTCGCGGCGGCGGCGTTGCAAAAACCAACCCGACACGGCAGCCGCCAAACCCGAGCCCATCACGCCCAGATAGCGCATTTCAATCGGCACATGAATCCGCTCCGAAGCAAAGCGCAGCAGGAACACCAGCCCCAAAAACAGTACCACCACGCCGGTTTTCAGCAGCAGGTTGCCGTGCATCAGCCAATCGATCAGCGGGGCAAATGCACTTTCCTCCTCCCGCTCGGCCGGGCGGGCAACGCGGCGCCGCTGGGCGGATTGGGCGGTCGAGGATTGGGCTGCCGTTTGAGCTTGGCTGTGCGCCGCCAGCGCTGCTTGAGCCGGAGTGCGGGCAGGCGTTTGGATAGCGGTTTGCGCCGCTCCCCGTTTGCGGATTCTCACCGTGCCCGGGCGGCTTCCCGGCATCACACCATGTTCCTCAACAGCCGCTTCAGGCTGCCGTGCGGCAGGAGCAGGCTGCGCTGCCGTAGCAGGCGGCACATTTCCCCCCGCTGCCGAAGCAGCAGCCGTGAGGCTACCTGAAAATACAGGCGCGGCAGGTTGTTCGAATGTGGATTGGCTAGATTGACCAGATTGGGCAGGCAGCGGATGCACCGCCGCTTCTGCAGGTTGGGAATGGGCGGCCAGATGGGCCGATTGGGCCGGGCCGGCTGCCGCAGAAGGAATGGCATCAAACGCAGCAACACTCGGCTGCGGCGCGCTCGCAGCAGCGGAAGTGGGCACGTTCGGGTTGTATGGCCAGCCGCTGAAATCGGGCTGCGCCGCACTGGGCGCATTGGGCTGAAGCCCGGCCTGCCCAAGGTGTTGAGGCACAGCCTGCTCGCTTTGGCGCAGCTCGCTACTTTCACTTTCAGCCAGCCTTTGCTCCCGCAGGGGCTGGCGGCGGCGCAGCTGTTCCACTTCTTTCTGCAGGCGCGACAGCTGTTCGACCATCTCCTGCTGCTGCATCCTCGTTTGGAACAGCATCACCACAAAAGCACCGAACATCAGCAGCAATAAGGTTACGACAAAAGCCATATTACACCTCGTTTGGGCAGGCAGCCCGCAGTCTACCTGAAAGTGGACACAGCGGGCTTCGCCAAAATAGTTTGATTAGATTATTTACTTGGATGGATTATAGCGGTATCTGGTGGCGGCGGGGAATGCGGCAAAATGTCCGCCCAAAAATTTTCAGGTAGCCTCTTGCGGGAAGGCTACCTGAAAAGGTTAAACAAAACATTTCGATGTGGACACTATTAAGCTGCCCCTGCTTGCCATACGCTCAACCTTGCCCGGCTTCTCCCGCAGTGTGCCGGTTGTGTACGCGTTTGCCGTGGATGCTCAGATTACCGGCGGCGAAGTCGGCCACGGCTTGCGGCAGCAGCTGGTGTTCGATTTTCAGCACGCGTGCGGCCAGGGTGTCGGCGGTGTCGGAATCGTATACGGGCACGGCGCCTTGGGCGATGATGGGGCCACAATCGAGCTCGGCGGTAACGAAGTGTACGGTGCAGCCCGCGAGGCGGCAGCCTTCGTCGATGGCGCGTTGGTGGGTGTGCAGGCCGGGAAAGGCGGGCAGCAGGGAGGGATGAATATTGATGGTTTGATTGGCGAAGCGGCTGCAAAACTCGGGCGGAAGAATGCGCATATAGCCGGCAAGCAGCACAAGGTCGGGCGCGTGGCTGGCCACGAATTCCAGCATGGCTTGGTTGAAATCGGCGCGGCTGGGGAAGTCTTTGGGATTGAGGGCGGCGGTATGGATGCCCTGCTCTGCCGCCCAGGCCAGCCCGGGGGCTTGGGGATTGTCGGAGAGCACGGCGGCGATGTGCAGATTGGGGATATTGGCTTGCACCACGGCCTGCATATTGCTGCCGCGGCCGGAAATGAGGATGACGGTTTTGGTCATGGCGGAGTAGTTGGAAAAGTGGTTGAGATATGTTTCAGGTAGCCTGTGCGATGACAAGCAAGGCTACCTGAAAATCTTAGAGGCAATTAGCCCAGCCGCATCATTTCGATTTGCTCGAGGCTGCGGCCGAGGAAGCGTTCGCCGATGGTTTGGAAGCGCAGGGGGATGTCGCTCACATAGAAATGGTAGTCGGCGGGGGTTTGGCTGGGGTTAAGCAGGCCGGCCTCGGCAAGGGCGGCGGCGGTGGCTTCGGCGGTGGTGAGCGCGGAATCCACCAGCGCCAGATGCGGGGCTTCGCTTTGCAGCAGGGGTTTGAGCAGGGGGTAGTGGGTGCAGCCGAGCACGAGGGTGTCGATGTCTTCGGCGAGCAGCGGCTTGAGGTATTCGCGCACGGTGAGGCGGGTAACTTCATGCTCAAGCCAGCCTTCTTCCACCAGCGGCACCAGCAGCGGGCAGGCTTGGGAAGGCACGCGCGCCTGCGGGTTTTGCGCGTGGATGGCGCGGGCGTAAGCGTTGGAATTGACGGTGGTGGACGTGGCAATGATGCCGATACGGCCGTTGCGACTGGTAGCCAGTGCGGCTTGCGCACCGGCGGCAATCACGTCGAGCACGGGCATACCGCCGGCGGTTTGCCGCACTTTGGCACCGGCCACGGCAGCGATGGTATTGCAGGCAATCACCAGTGCTTTCACGTCGTGCTGCATTAAGAATTCAACGATTTGCGCGGTGTAGGTTTCGATAGTGCTGCGCGATTTCACGCCGTAGGGCACGCGGGCGGTGTCGCCGAAATAAACGATGTTTTCATTGGGCAGCCGCTCCATCAGCGCGCGCACCACGGTGAGCCCGCCGACGCCGGAATCGAATACGCCGATGGGGCGCTGCGTGAGGCTGTTCGGTTTCATGTTGCTGGTTTGCTGTTGCAGGAAAAGGCGTATTGTACACGCGCGGCGGATAAGCGAAAGGCTACCTGAAATCTTTGTATCGATTTTCAGGTAGCCTTTTGAGCTGAATCAGCCTTATTGCGGCTCGTGATCGTGCTGCTCCAGCAGGCGGGTTTCTTCGCGCTCCTCTTGCGGGCGTACGGTTTCAAACTCGCCGTCGATGATGTCGCCGTCCGCACCATAGCCGGAAGATCGGTAGTTCTGCCCCATCTGATTTGGCCGCACCGCCGCCGGGCCGCCCTTAATCGGCAGCATCAGCACCAAGGCCAAAGCAGTGGACACAAAACCGGGCGACATCAACAGCAGCGCCGCCACAATATAACGCAGCGGCCACAGCAATTGGTAAAACGACACCTCGCCCCGGCTATTAAACAGCGATCCGGCCAGCATCACCGAAGAAAAACCCAGGTTGCGCAGCATCACCATCCCGGCCATAAACGACAACACCATCAGCAAAAGCGTGGGCATCCCGCCAAGCCGCTCAGCCACCATCACAATCGAAGCCGCTTCCGCCCCCGCCAACAGCAAGAGCCAAATTCCAAGGTAACGCATCGTTTTTTTCCTTTTCAAACAAAGAAATAATTTTAGCTTCGCAGCAACTCAACACCAAAGCATCGTTTTAAAGAAATTCGTTCCGCTTATTTTAGCGAAATTCGCTCCACTCTTTTTCAGGTAGCCTACAAGCTTCAGCAAGCGTAACATTCGGTTTTTGCATCCGACACTGGGAAACATCATGACCGCCGAACAAATATACCGGCAATGGCACGAAGCCGCCAAAAGCCGCAACACCGCCGCCCTGCTCGCACTGTATCACGAAGCAGCCGAGCTCGAATCGCCCCTGGTGCCCATCATCCTTAATCAAAACAGCGGCGTGCTGCATGGCAAAGCCGAAATCGGCCGCTTCCTCGAAGAAGGCACCCGCCGCCGCCCCAACGAATTGGTGCGCTGGTATCGCAGCGGTCAATACCTTGCCAGCGGCGACCTCCTCGTGTGGGAATACCCGCGCCAAACGCCCGATGGCGAGCAAATCGACATTTTAGAGCTGATGCAGCTCAAAGACGGCCTCATCTGGCGCCACCGCATCTACTGGGGCTGGTTCGGCACACAGATGCTGATTCAATCGGCGCTATCCAAAGCTTAAGCCTTAGGGCACAACGGCCATCCCTATATCTGCCCGCCATACATAAAATCAAGCGGGTATTTTGCAAAGTTTTCCCAAGCCCACTGCATTCAAAGGCTACCTGAAAGAGTCAGCCTCCATACAACTCAAACATAGCGAAACACAGCTTTTATGAAGCTAAAATAGAAACCGCGAATGGGTCGTCTGCTGGGTTATCGTGCCAAATATATTCGCAATGTGCAGCAATCACCTCCGCCTGTGCGCGACCGTAGTAATCTGCAATGAAACCAAGCGTCATATCCATCCCTGCCGATACGCCAGAAGAGGTGTAAAGCCGGCCAGCGGCCACCCAACGCGCAGCAGGCTGCCAATCCACCAGCCTGCCCACGCTGCGTACCCAATCAAAAGCCTGTTTATTGGACGTGGCAGGCAAACCATCCAATCGACCACTAGCCGCTAGCAGCGCTGCACCAGTACACACTGACAAACAACAAGCAGCCTGATCCAGCCACACGCCCAAATCACGCAGAAAAACCATATCTTGCACCAGCGGCCGTGTGCCCTGCCCGCCCGGCACCAGTAAGATACTATTTTCAGGTAGCCTATCCAGCCGCTGTGTCTGTACAACAAAACCCTGCCGGCTAGCCACCATACCGCCGCCATGCGACGCATAATGCAGCCTAGTTTGCGGTAGGCGGAACAAAAACTCCACCGGCCCCATTAAATCTAACGTTTCGTATTGCTCAAATAGCAAGCAATAAATATTGGTTGCGGCCTGCGGATTGAATACAGAAGACATAGCCCTCTCCTCGCGCTATATTTTGCAAACAGCCACATCATACCCTGTTCGCACCAACCCCGCCCGACCAGCCGGTTTGTTTACCTGCCGTTTCCTATAGTATGATAGAAGCACTTCTTTACAGCACACTTGAGCACATGGCAAATTTGCTTAGCTCACACCCGCTGTATCTTTCATTTTTCAGGTAGCCCAGCTGCCCCATCACACGGAGCGCTTCATGAAATTCTCTTCCGCCTGCACCGCCCTCTTATGCACCGCCCTCATGGCCGCCTGCGCTGGCCCCTCCTCCGGCGATCAATACTACCGCGTGCAGCGCGGCGACACGCTCTACCGCATCAGCCGACGTTTCAACCAACCCGTCTCCCGCCTAATGGCCTGGAACAACCTGAAAAACTCCTCCCAGCTCGAAGTGGGCCAACGATTGCGCGTGGGCAGCGGCACCAACCGCAGTACATCCGCCAGCAATACGCTCAACCGCACAGTAACACGCACCCCGGCCGAGCGTACCAGCGCCGCACCCAGCAGCCTGCAATGGCCGGTGCGGGGCGAAATCATCACCCAGTTTAACGGCTCCTCCAGTAAAGGCATCGACATCGCCGGCAGCACCGGCACCCCGGTGAAAGCCGCCGCCCCCGGCCGCGTGAGCTACGTGGGCGAAGGCATCCGCGGCTACGGCAAACTCATCCTCATCAACCACACCGGCGGCATGCTCACCGCCTACGCGCACAACAGCCAAATCAGCGTGCGCGAAGGCCAGCAGGTATCCGCCGGGCAAACCATCGCCACCATGGGCAGCAGCGGCACCGACCGCGTGAAACTGCACTTCGAAGTGCGCGTAAACAACCGAGCCGTCAATCCGATGGATTATCTGCCGAAATAAACGTTTGGCACATATAAAGGCTACCTGAAACAAGCTCCGCGCATTGCTGCGAAGCTCATGTTCAGGTAGCCTTTTGCTTTACATCCACTATCGCTTCAAAGCCAACACCAACACCCCGCCGGCAATCATCGCAATCCCCAGCCATTCCTGCGCTGCCGGCCGCTCCTTGAGAAATACCACCGCCATCAGCGCCACCAGCACGATGCTGAATTTATCCACCGGAGCCACCTTGGAAGCCTCGCCCATCTGCAAAGCCTTGAAATAAGCCAGCCAAGAAGCCCCCGTGGCCAGGCCGGAAAGAATCAGAAACGCCCAGTTGCGCCCCGAAAAACCACCCACCCCCTGCCATTTGCCGGTGTAGCTCAAAAACGCTGCCAAAGCCGCAATGATCACCAATGTGCGGATAAAGGTGGCGAAATCCGAATCGATGCCCTGCAAACCCAACTTGGCAAAAATCGCCGTGAGCGCTGCGAAAAAGGCCGAAGCTAAAGCCCAATAGAGCCAAGCGTTTGAGGCCATGATGATTACTCCTTATTTGTGGAAATCGACAGCGTTGGTTTACACTTTCGGCTTTTGCTTGAAGACCTGGTTGAGCATCTATCCGGCATTGTCAAGAATGTCGATAGACACGGGAAATCCTTTCTGTTCTTGATAATGGTGGATAGATGCTTAAAAATCATTTAAGCAAAAACAAAAGCCATCTGCTTCAGAAAAAGTGTAAACAACGCTATCGATTTCCTACACTTAGATAAATTTCAAATAACGGGCTACCTGAAAACCAAGAACAGCAGTTTTCAGGTAGCCTTTTCCTGCTTTTTCAGTTCATCCATATCGATAAAACCATAGTCAGGCAAACCGCTTGCCTCCGAAATTTCGGCGCGCAGCGCGGCGGCTTCCGGGCTGTCAGCGGCAGGCGCGCGGCGTTGCAGCCAGCAAAACTTCCGTCCCTGCCGCCGTGCCGGCTGCCAATTCAGCGTCAACGCCCCGTCCGAATCCGCACGCAGCAGCACCGTGCGCAGCTCGTCCGTTCCGCCGAAGATGCTAACGCCCATATAGCTGGCCACGCCGAAAAATTCCGCCAGCACGTAATTCTCCACCCGTTCCCCGCCCCAAAACCGCCGCCGCACAACGCACACAGCCCGTTCACTCAACTGAACCGCCAGAGGCCGCGCCAGCCATTCTATCCGCCAGCGCCATACCCAACCCAACACAGCATACACGCACAGCCCGCCCATAAAATACGGATTGAGACCAAACCACCAAGCCGCGCCGAAACACAGCGCCTGCACCGCCACCGCCCCGAAAAACCCGCGCATATCTGGCTTCCGCGCCGCACGGGCAGACCACAACACTTCCGAATCCATATCGCCTCCTTTAAAGTTTCAGCCAGCCTGAGGATGCAATTATATATCACCCGCCCAACGCCCACTGCATTACCATCTTCCGCCCAATCCGCTACAATACTACCCGTTTTCCCATATTCAAAAGGACTTCCCATGAACAGCCTATTGCGCCGCAGCCTCGGCATCTCCCTGCTCACCTTGTCCCTTTCTGCCTGTGGCCTTCTCGGCGGCAGTGGTTCGCAAACCCCTTCCCGCCAGCCGCTCACCGCCACCCGCAAGCCCCAAGCCGTTATCGGCCTGGCCCTGGGCGGCGGCGCATCCAAAGGCTTCGCCCATATCGGCGTGATTAAGGTGTTGGAAGAAAACAATATCCCCGTGAAAATCGTTACCGGCACCAGCGCAGGCGCCCTGGTGGGCAGCCTCTACGCCTCCGGCATGAACGCCCCCCGCCTGCAGCGTGAAGCCGAAAACCTGCAACGCGCCGATTTGGTAGATTTAACCCTCTCCACCAGCGGCTTTATCCGCGGCGAAAAACTGCAAAACTACATCAACCGCCAAGTGGGCAACCGCCCCATCCAAAACCTGCCACGCAAATTCGCCGCCGTGGCCACCGAATTCGACTCCGGCCGCAGCGTGGTATTCCGCAGCGGTAATACCGGCCAGGCCGTGCGCGCCTCCGCCAGCATCCCCAACGTCTTCCAGCCCGCGGTAATCAACGGCAAACGCTATGTGGACGGCGGCCTCACCGCCCCCGTACCCGTATCCGCCGCCCGCCAGATGGGCGCCAACGTGGTGATTGCGGTGGACATTTCCGCCAAGCCCGCCCGCATCAGCCAAAGCGGCTTCTTCTCCTACCTCGACCAAAGCCTCAACATCATGAGCACGCCCGCGCTGAACAGCGAGCTGGCCAAGGCCGACGTGGTGATCAAACCGCAAGTGCAGCACCTCGGCGCCGTGGGCGGTTTCGATGAAAAAGCCCACGCCATCAAGCTCGGCGAAGACGCCGCCCGCGCAGCCCTGCCGCAAATCCGCGCTGTGTTGCAGCGCTACCAAGTGCATTGATGCCCATGCAAAAGGCTACCTGAAAATTTCAGCCCCGCAGAAGCCCGCCAAGCTCGTTTTCAGATAACCTCTTCAGCCCAGCCCGCCAGCATCAAAAGGCTGGCTGAAACCCTACCACCCCATGCCGCACAATGCTGTTGCGCAAGGCCGGCTATTTTTCAGGTAGCCCATATCCCGATTGGGGCTACCTGAAAAATTTCCCCTTTAAAAAAACAACCCGCCGCACACCCATGTTCACCCTATTCCTCCCCGGCCTCAACTGGCCGCAGCCCGAAGAACTCCCCAGCCTGCACACCCCCGCCCTCAACCGCCTGCTGCGTTTCGGCCGCTTCCAAGCCGCCCCCGCCGCACCTGCCGATTTCTGCTTCACCCACCTCGGCGTGCAGCTCAACCACCTATTCGCCGAACCCTATGCCTTCGCCAGCCCCCTACACCAGCAACTCGGCCTGCACAGCGCCCAGCTGCAAAGCAGCGGCCTAGCAATCAGCCCCGAAGAAGCCGAAGTGCTGTGCCACGGCCTCAACGCCTTCTGCGGCGAAGACGGCTGGCAGTTCGCCCCCCTCTCCCCCGAGCTGTGGAGCATCCGCCTGCCCCGCCCCGCCGCCTGGCAAGCCCCCTGCATCCTCAACATCGCCGGCCAACACGCCGACCTGCCCCAAGCTGTCGGCCCCCAGCACGGTCAATGGCTGCAACGCCAAACCGAAATCCAAATGTGGCTGCACGAACACCCCGTCAACCAGCGCCGCCAAGCCGAAGGCAGGCTCCCCATCAACGCCCTCTGGCTATGGGATGAGATGCCCGACACCCATGCCGAGCCCCCCTCCCTAATCGGCAGCAACAGCCCCTGGGCCGCCTACAGCCGCAGCCCGCAAATCCGCCCCGCCCCCGTCAGCCTCCCCGATTGGCAAGCTAGCTCCGCCGAGAGCCAAACACCAATCGAACACAGCGCCCTCTATCTCGACGAACTGCAACAAGCCGCCGAACTGGGCAACCTGCACGCCTACGCCCACACCCTGCAACAATGGGACGAACGATTCTTCGCCCCCCTGTGGCACGCCCTACAACGCAAACACCTCCCCGCCGCCCGCCTCCTCACCGACGGCGAACACGGCGGCAGCCTCGAAATCCGCGCCCGCAGCGGCTGGGCATTCTGGAAACCCAAACGCCGCTTCAGCGGCCGCTTAGACGGCATGAGTAAATAAAAAAGCTACCTGAAAGCGCAGCTTCAACGGAGTTAAAACTCACTGCATTCGCTTTCAGGTAGCCTTTGTTCAAACCTGCTTCACATCTTCCCGGTGCTGCCGAAGCCGCCTTCGCCGCGTGAGCTCTGGGCAAATTCTTCCACCACTTTAAACTGCGGCTGCAGCACGGGCACGATCACCATTTGTGCCACGCGTGCCATCGGTTCGATGGTGAACGTTTCGCTGCTGCGGTTCCACAATGAAATCTTGAGTTCGCCCTGATAGTCGGAATCGATCAGGCCGACCAAGTTGCCCAGCACGATGCCGTTTTTGTGGCCGAGGCCGGAGCGCGGCAGCAGCATGGCGGCGTAGGCCGGGTCGGCCAGATGGATGGCTATACCGGTGGGCACAAGATAGGTGCTGCCGGGCGGGAGCTCTACGGCTTCGTCCAAACAGGCGCGCAAATCTAGGCCGGCGGCACCGGGAGTGGCGTAATGCGGCAGGTGTTCTTGCATTTTGGGGTTAAGGATTTTAAGTTCGACTGTGGGTTGCATGGTTATCTCGATAAAGATTTGAATTTTAATGTGAATAAATTTTCAGGTAGCCTTCACGCTCCTGCAGCAGGCTACCTGAAAATATAACTGCGCTACTGCTTAGGGCATCAGCATGCCGCCGTTCACGTGCAGGGTTTGGCCGGTGATGTAGCGCGCCTGCTCGGAGGCGAGGAACAAAACGGCGGCAGCCACATCGTCTGCTTCACCAAACTTGCCCAGCGAAGTTTGGGCGGTGAAGGCCGCACGGACTTCTTCCGGCAGGGCTTGAGTCATGGCGGTATCGATGAAGCCGGGGGCGACGCAGTTTACGGTGATGCCGCGGCTGCCCACTTCGCGCGCGAGGGATTTGGAGAAGCCGATCAGGCCGGCTTTGGCGGCGGCGTAGTTACTCTGCCCGGCATTGCCCATAGTGCCCACCACGGAGGTGATGCTGATAATGCGGCCGCTGCGCTGCTTCATCATGCCGCGCAACACGGCTTTGCTGGCGCGGAACACGGATTTAAGGTTGACCTGCATGATCTCATCCCACTCTTCTTCTTTCATGCGCATCAATAGGTTGTCGCGGGTGATACCGGCATTATTTACCAAGATATCCAACTTACCAAACTCTTTTTCGATGTCGGCAATCAAATTTTCGATGCTGTTTTCTTCAGTGATTTGCAACACGCGGCCATGCCCCTGCCATTGTGCCAAGCGCTGGCCAACGGCAGCCGCGCCTGCTTCGCTAACGGCCGTGCCGATCACCGTTGCCCCGGCTTGCGCCAGCGTGTCGGCAATGGCCGCGCCGATACCGCGCGAGGCGCCGGTCACCAAGGCGATTTTCTGAGAGAGATTTTGAGTAAGCATATCGGGATTCCTTTTAAGTGGGAAATAGGGTTTCAGGTAGCCCCGAGGGGTTTGAGGCTACCTGAAAATTAATGGGCGGCGATAAATGCGTCCACTGCTTCCTGCGAAGTGAGCGCGGCGCACACGGCGGCTTTATCGATGCGTTTGGCCAAGCCGGCCAGCACTTTGCCCGGACCGCATTCGGCGGATTCGGTAATGCCTTCGCGCACAAGGAGCGCCACGGTTTCCGTCCAGCGCACCGGGCTGTACAGCTGGCGCACCAGCGCGTCTTTGATTTGCACGGGGTCGGTGTAGGAGGCCACGTCCACGTTGTTGATCACGCGGATTTGCGGCGCGTTCAATGCCACGTTTTGCAGGGCGGCGGCCAGTTTTTCGGCGGCAGGCTTCATCAGGCTGCAATGAGAGGGAACCGATACAGGCAGCGGCAGCGCACGTTTGGCACCGGCTTCTTTGGCCGCGGCCATGGCGCGTTCCACCGCAGCGGCATCACCGGCAATCACCACTTGGCCGGGCGAATTGAAGTTCACCGCCTCGGCCACCTGCCCTTGCGCGGCGGCGGCGCAGATTTGGCGCACGGCATCGTCTTCCAGCCCCAAAATGGCGGCCATCGCGCCCTGCCCTTGCGGCACGGCCGACTGCATCAGCTCGGCACGCAGGCGCACCAGGCGCACGGCATCGGCGAAATCCAGGCTGCCCCCGGCCACCAGCGCGCTGTATTCGCCCAGGCTGTGCCCGGCCACGGCGGCAGGGGTTTTGCCGCCCGCCTCAAGGTAGGCGCGGTAAGTGGCCACGCCTGCGGCCAGCATCAAGGGCTGGGTGTTGACGGTTTGGCCGATGAGCGCGGCATCTTCGCCGTTCATCATCGCCCACAAATCCTCGCCCAGCGCGGCAGAGGCCTGCTCAAAGGTTTGGCGCACAACGGACACGCTGTCGAAACCGGCCATCATGTTCAGGCTCTGCGAGCCTTGGCCGGGAAAGAAAAAGGCAAAAGACATGGGGTTTCCTTATCTTATTGAAAAATATCTTGTTGGGAACAGTAGCAGGCTACCTGAAAATGCCTGATTGCGTTTTCAGGTAGCCTTTTAAAGCAATGGCAGCAAAAGAATTAAATTCCATTCATCTAATATTTTGATTAATCAAAGTTAGAATGAACGTACCGATTATTCTGATTTCTTCATTTACTTGGTTAGAACAGGATACTCAAACAGGCTACCTGAAAAACAGCATGCCGTATTTTCAGGTAGCCTCTCAAATCAGCGCCCGTGGTAGTTCGGCGCTTCTTTGGTAATCTGCACATCGTGCACGTGCGATTCGCTCATGCCGGCGGCGGTGATTTCCACAAACTCGGCCTTTTCGTGCATTTCGGCAATATTGGCGCAGCCCAAATAGCCCATGCTGGAGCGCAGACCGCCCACCAGCTGGTGGATGATGTTCACAATCGGGCCTTTATACGGCACGCGGCCTTCGATGCCCTCGGGCACGTATTTGTCGGTGCTGTCTTGTTTGTCTTGGAAATAGCGGTCGGACGAGCCTTGGCTCATCGCGCCCAGCGAGCCCATGCCGCGATAGGATTTGTAGGAGCGGCCTTGATAGAGCTCGATTTCACCCGGCGCTTCGTCTGTGCCGGCAAACATGCCGCCCAGCATCACGGTGGAGGCACCTGCGGCCAGGGCTTTGGCCACGTCGCCGGAGAAGCGGATGCCGCCGTCGGCAATCAGCGGCACGCCGGTGCCTTGGAGCGCTTCGGCCACGTTGTGAATTGCCGTCAGCTGCGGCACGCCCACGCCGGCCACGATGCGGGTGGTGCAAATCGAGCCCGGGCCGATGCCCACTTTCACTGCGTCTGCCCCGGCCGCCACCAAATCGCGCGCCGCCTGTGCGGTGGCAATATTGCCGCCGATAACTTGCACTTGCGGGAAGTGTGCCTTCACCCAACGCACCCGATCCAAAACGCCTTGGCTGTGGCCGTGTGCGGTGTCCACCACAATCACGTCCACCCCGGCAGCCACCAAGGCGGCTACGCGTTCGTCGGTTTCCGGGCCCACGCCCACCGCCGCGCCCACGCGCAAGCGGCCGTCTTGGTCTTTATTGGCATAGGGGAATTCGGTGGTTTTCAAAATATCGCGCACCGTGATCAGGCCTTTGAGCTCGTCTTGGGCGTTCACAACCAAAACGCGCTCGACCTTATGCTGATGCATCAGTTCGCGCGCGTCTTCAATGCTGGTGCCTTCGGGCACGGTAACCAATTCGGCCCGGGGCGTCATAATGGCAGACACCGGCTGGTCGAGGCGGGTTTCAAAGCGCAAATCGCGGTTGGTAACCAAACCCACCAGCTTGCCGTCCTGCACCACCGGCAGGCCGGACATTTGCCGCTTGCGCTGTGCGCGCATTTCCAACAGCTGGCCAACCAACATTTCCGGCGCAATCGTTACCGGGTCTTTCACCACGCCGCTTTCGTGCCGCTTCACCTTAGCTACGGCCTCGGCCTGGCGTTTGATGCTCATGTTCTTATGAATAATACCGATGCCGCCTTCCTGCGCCATAGAAATGGCCAAGCGCGCCTCGGTAACGGTGTCCATGGCGGCAGAAATCAGGGGCATATTAATGGAAATGTTGCGGGTGAGGCGGGTTTGCAGCGAGACGTGCTTGGGAAGCACTTGGGAATGGGCGGGAACAAGCAATACATCATCAAAGGTGTAGGCTTTTTCAACGATTCGCATGATTAAAACCTTCTTGTCGGTTGCTAATAATGCGGCCGCATTGTAGCAAATTTGTCGGCATTTAGTAAGCATCAGGCTTCAAGAATGACATTCGCCCGTCAGTTGAAGTACAATGAAACCGATTATGTAACCATATTCAACGGGAAGACCACCAAATGAATAAAAAATTAACCTTGCTGGCCGCCTGCGCCGCAACCATGCTGTTTTCAGGTAGCCTGATGGCAGAAGACGTTTACCACTGGAATAGCCGCAGCCCGACCTATTCCGATGTGCCAAGAAACCTTGTTCCGGCCACCAGCAACATCGTGAACGTGCGCACCCAAACCTCGCGCCCTGCCGTTGCGCCTTCTGGCCATCAGCAAAACCAGCTGCCGCAAGTGCAGAATAATAATGGTGAAATCTCTGCTGCTGATCTGCAAGCCATGACCAACCAGAAACAGATGGAAGAAAACCAGGCTAGGGAAGAAGCCAACCGCAAGGTAATAGAAGATAACAATGCTGCCCGCGCCAGCAACTGCAACGTTGCTAAAATCAACTTACAACACGCGCAAACTGCCCGCATCCAAAACCGCGAGCAACTCATCCAGCAATATCAGAGCAACGTAAATCAATTCTGCAACTAACGGCGCTCCAGCCGGTTTGATTCAGCCGGCCGTTCGGTCTTGCCGTTTTACTTTCCAGCAAACCTTCGGCCATGTCTGATTTCGACCCGCATGCCATCATCGGCAACCTGCCCAACCTGCCCGGCGTTTACCGCTTTTCGGATAAGGATGGGCAGGTTTTGTACGTTGGCAAAGCCGTCAACCTCAAACGCCGAGTGGGCAGCTATTTTCAAAAAAACGACTTATCCCCGCGCATTGCCCTGATGGTGAGGCAGATTGCCCACATCGAAATCACGGTAACCCGCTCTGAAACTGAAGCGCTGATTCTCGAAAACAACTTCATCAAGGCCTTGTCGCCCAAATACAATATTCTGTTTCGCGACGACAAATCCTACCCCTATCTCATGCTTACCGGCCACGACTACCCGCAGATGGCCTACTACCGTGGCAGCCTGAAGAAAACCAACCAATACTTCGGCCCCTACCCCAACAGCTATGCCGTGCGCGACAGCATTCAGATTTTGCAAAAAGTTTTCCTGCTGCGCACCTGCGAAGACAGCGTATTCGAACACCGCGACCGCCCCTGCCTGCTCTACCAAATCAAGCGTTGCTCCGCTCCCTGTGTCGGCCACATTTCACAGGAGGACTACCGCACCAGCGTGGAAGAAGCCGCCACATTCCTCAACGGCAAAGCCGACCGCCTGCTGCAAAGCCTCACCACCAAAATGCAGCAGGCTGCCGAAGCGCTCGACTTCGAACATGCCGCCCGCTACCGCGACCAAATCCAAGCCCTGGGCAAAATCCAAAGCCAGCAGTTTATCGACAGCAACAACCCCAACGCTGCCTACAACATCGATATTCTCGCCCTCGCTGCCGAGCAAGGCAGCATCTGTATCCACTGGGTCAGCATCCGCAACGGCCGACGCGTGGGTGAAAAAAGCTTTTTCCCCGACAGCCGCCATTCTGCCCCCGAAGAAGCTGCTGCCTATGGCGAAGCCTTCGCTGCCCAGCATTATCTCGGCCGCGACAAGCCCGACATCATCATCAGCAACTTCAGGCTACCTGAAAACCTGCAAGCCGCCCTGATCGAAGAGCACGGCAAACAAATCCGCTTTATTGCCAAAACCAGCGGCGAGCGGCGCGTGTGGTTGCAAATGGCCGAACAAAACGCTCTGCTTGCCCTGCGCCAGAAACAGCAACAAAACCAAAACCAAGAACAACGCGTCCAAGCCTTGGCCGAGCTGCTGCAACTGCCCACCGCCGAGCTCAACCGCATCGAATGCTTCGACATCAGCCACACCCAAGGCGAAGCCACCGTTGCCTCCTGCGTGGTATATGAAAACCAAAGCATGCGCCCCGACCAATACCGCCGCTACAACATCAAAACCGCCAAAGCCGGCGACGACTACGCCGCCATGCGCGAAGTGCTCACCCGCCGCTACGGCAAACTGGCCGAAGGCAACGAAGAAGACGGCAAATGGCCCGATCTGGTGCTGATCGACGGCGGCAAAGGCCAAGTGGCCATGGCGCAGCAAGTGTGGCAGGATTTAGGCATCCGCCTGCCCATGGTCGGCATTGCCAAAGGCCCAGAGCGCAAAGCCGGCCTCGAAGAGCTGATTATTCCGCACTTAGGCACTACCACCCAACTCCCCCCGCACCATCCCGCCCTGCACCTTTTGCAAACCGTGCGCGACGAATCCCACCGCTTTGCCATCACCGGCCACCGCCGCAAACGCGGCAAAGCCCGCGTTACCTCCTCGCTGGCCGAAATCCCCGGCGTGGGCGACAAGCGCCGCCGTAGCCTGCTCACCCGCTTCGGCGGCCTGCGCGGTATCCAAGCCGCCAGTATCGACGACTTGGCCCAAACCGAAGGCATCAGCCGCGCCCTAGCCGAAAAAATCTACGAAGCCCTACACTGAAAGACCGCAACATGCCCTGGAACATCCCCATCCTGCTTACCTGGTCGCGCATCCTCATGATTCCGCTGTTTACCGCCCTTTTCTACCTGCCCGCCTCCTGGCGTGTGGGTATCCAAACCGTAAACACCTGCGCCGCCGCATTATTCGTGCTCGCCGCCGTAACCGACTGGTTCGACGGCTACCTTGCCCGCAAATGGAAGCAAACTTCCGATTTCGGCGCCTTCCTCGACCCCGTAGCCGACAAACTCATGGTGGCCGTTGCCCTCATCCTCTTGGTGCGGCTCGACCGTACCTGGGCCATCTGCGCCATCATCATCATCGGCCGCGAAATCACCATCTCCGCCCTGCGCGAATGGATGGCGCAGCTGGGCAAACGCAACAGCGTGGCCGTGGCCACCGTTGGCAAATTCAAAACCGCCGCCCAAATGGCCGCCATCACCCTGCTGCTGCTGCAAAGCTGGCCCGCCCTCGGCCTCGACTTCATCTGGCTGGGCAACGCCCTCATGTTCGCCGCCTGCGTGCTCACCCTGTGGTCAATGTTCTACTACCTCAAAATGGCCGCCAAAGAATTCAAACAGCCACGTCCTCCCGAAGCCGGCTGAAAACGCCACACGCACCATTAACCAACCCCATCGAACCCTCATATTTTTCAGGTAGCCTCTTTCGCACAGAAGGCTACCTGAAATCTTGTATATATAGAAAAGGCTACCTGAACCCCAGCCTGCCGCCCTCTGGCACTTTTCAGGTAGCCTTTCCTACAAGCGAATGTTAATATCCATTTACCAACCATCCAAGGTTGGCCACTCACCCACTCAAGCAAAGGATCAAGCCATGTTTGCAAAATCCCTGTTGAAACCCCTCCTCCTCGCCGCCGCCCTGATGCTGCTCAACGGCTGCGCCACCGCCTTCTTATGGAAAGATTATGAATCGGAAGGCCGCTCCACCACCTCCACCCACACCGACAAAGACACCGTGGTCGGCTTTGCCCGTGCCAAACCCGACAGCCGGCAACTGGTACCCAACAGCATCGTGATGCTGGGCGAGCGCTATATCTACGTGCTGGATAAAGGCCGCGATCCGAGAACAGGAAGCGGCAGAACAGCCCGGGAAGTGGATTTGGGCGCGATTTTA
>NZ_KV795511.1:0-28777 GCF_001809035.1 Eikenella sp. HMSC061C02 | reverse complement strand
ATTTGGGCGCGATTTTAAACGTGAAGCTGTCCCAGCCCTTCCAAATGTACGACCCCTCCAACGACCCCAAAAACTGCTGTAGCGCCCAGCCTTGGGAAGGCTTCAGGCTGGAGGCCGGCAGCCCGTCGGCGCAACGCTTCTGCAGCGCGAATTTCGATTTGGTTTATCAAGAAAACCAGCGCCTTTCCCCCGCCGAGCGCCGCCGCGAGCGCGCCGAGCTGGAGCGGCTGCAATTCAGGCAAGTTACCGACAGCAAAGGCGCCTCCCGCTATGCCCGCACAATCCGGGTGTGCGGCCAGCGCTACACCCGCCCGAGCGGCATGAAAGACGACTACCGTTTTGAAACACCGATACCCGTTACCATCAGCAGCACGGTTACCCAAAGAAGCAGCAACGTATCCGGCGCAGTCGGTCGTGCCCTCGTTACCCCGTTTACCGCAGCCGTCGATATCGTTACCCTGCCCATCGTCCTGCCGTTCGCAGTCTTTGCGCTCAAGGACATGAAACCAGGCTTTTAAGCTCAGATGCAGGGAGGAGTGCCACTGGCAATCCTCCCTTTTTTCAGGTAGCCTCACCCTTCAAGCAGGCTACCTGAAAATTTACAGCAAAAATATAAGGCTATCTGAAATCTAACCTGCCGCCCGCCGACACTTTTCAGGTAGCCTTTCCCACAAGCAAATGTTAATATCCATCACCAACCATCCAAGGTTGGCCACTCACCCACTCAAGCAAAGGATCAAGCCATGTTTGCAAAATCCCTGTTGAAACCCCTCTTCCTCGCCGCCGCCCTGATGCTGCTAAACGGCTGCGCCACTTATGCGCTGTGGGAAAATCATGATTCGTCGCCAGACTACACCGTCTCAACCTCAACCCACACCGAAAACGACACCGTGGTCGGCTTCGCCCGCGTCAAGCCCGACAGCCAAAAACTGCCGCCCAACAGCATCGTCATGTTGGGCGAGCGCTATATCTATGTGTTAACCAAAGGCAGCAACCCTCGGGCTGGAAGCGGCGAAACAGCCCGGGAAGTGGATTTGGGCGCGATTTTAAACGTGAAGCTGTCCCAACCCTTCCAAATGTACTCTCCTTCCGATGACGCCAAAAACTGCTGCAGTACCCCGCCTTGGGAAGGCTTCAGGCTGAACACCAGTCCGTCGGGGCAACGCTTCTGCAGCGCGGATTTCGATTTGGTTTATCAAGAAAACCCACGTCTTTCTCCCGCCGAGCGCCGCCGCGAACTCGCCGAATTGCGACGGCTGCAATTCAGGCAGGTTACCGACAGCAAAGGCGCATCCCGCTATGCCCGCACGATTCAGGTGTGTGGCCGGCTCTACGTCCGCCCGAACGGTATGAACTACGACTACCGTTTTGAAACGCCGCTGCCCGTAACCATCAGTACCACAATAACCACAACCAAACCCGTTTCATCCATATCTGCGGGAGGGGTTGGCCGCGCACTCGCCACCCCATTCACCGCCGCCCTCGATATCGTTACCCTACCCGTCAGCCTGCCTTTACTCTGGCTGGGCACAGGGATGCAAGAGCGCATGAAATTGTTTTAAGCGCAAACAAAAGGGAGGAATGCCGCTTGGCAGCCCTCCCTTTTTTCAGGTAGCCTTCTGCCATTGCATGATGGCTGCCTGAAACGAGATTTCGGCATTTCTAAAGCTGAGCTTCTGCCAAGAGAAAACATCAAGCCAACCATTCCCGAATCCATCTTCACTGATGAACAACCCGCCTGCCCTACTCATCATCCGCCCCGCCAATCGCATTCCCGCCGATGCTGCCCTATGCCGGCGCACCGGCTGGCAACCCGTACCCTTCCCACTCATCCATATCCGGCCCGAAGCAAACGCGCTGGCCGGATTGCCCACACAGTTGCAGCAAGCCTCAGCTGCCGTTTGGATAAGCCCCACCGCAGTAGAAACCGCCCTGTCGCTACTTTCAGGTAGCCTCATTTCCAGCCTGTCGCAACCGCAAATCGCCGTAGGCAGCGGCACAGCCAAAGCCTTGCAGCAAGCCGGTTTTGCCCGTATCGTTGCGCCCGATAACGGCCACGACAGCGAAGCCGTGCTCGCCCTGCCGCTATGGCAGCGCCTGAATCCGGGTGCATCCGTGGTGATTATCCGCGGGCGGGAAGGCCGCAACACCCTACCCGATACCCTATACCGACGCGGTTTTCAGGTAGCCTGTGCCGATATTTACCAACGCCAGCCGCTCATGCCTGATTGGACGCTGTTTACCGCCGCACAGCCCGCCGCTGCGTGGATTACCTCTGCCGAACAAGTGCGCCTGCTGTTTGCCGCGGCACCTGCAAGCCTAACCCAGCAGCTGCAATCCTTGCTATACTTCGCCCATCATCCGCGCATTGCCGAGGCACTGAGCCAAGCCGGCGCGGCACGCATCCGCCTGCTCAGTTCGGCTGCAGAGTTGGAAAACGCTTTAATTGCCGAACGGCAACACCTCACTCAGGCTACCTGAAAATTGAAATTCCAATGTGTGCAAACGCCACACCGGCTTTCAGGTAGCCTCACAACCGATTGAATAATATGAAAGGAATAGCATGAGCCAACCGGAAAACGAATCCGTACCCGCCGTACAGCCTCCCGCTCCCGCCCCGGCCAGCCCTGTCGCGCCGGTGGTTGTTAAATCCGGCGGCAAAGGCCTGGGCGCGTTTGCCCTCGTGCTGGCCGTGCTCGGCCTGGGTGCCAGCGGCTTTTTGTTTGTGCAGGGGCAAAACCTGCTCAAACGCCAGGAAATCCAGTTCGATCAAAAAATCAATCAGGCTGCCTTGGGCGAATCGCAAAATGCCGCCCTCTTGGCCGATGCCGGCCGCAAGCTGCAAGACAACGAAGCTGTAATCAAGCAGCTGCAAAGCGATATGCAAACCCAACAGGCTGAAGCCGCTGCCAACAACCGCGCCCTGCAAGAGCTGCTGAAAACCCGTAGCGACTGGGTGGTGGACGAAGCTGAAGCCGCGCTCAATCTGGCCGGCCAGCAGCTGGTGATTGCCGACAACGTGCCCGCCGCCGTGGCCGTGCTCGAAGGGCTCGATGCCCGTTTGGCACGTTTCGAGCAGCCGCAGCTGCTGCCTTTGAAACAGGCCGTTAGCGCCGACTTGGCCAAACTGCGCCAGCGTCCCTTCACCGACACCGCCAACGCCGCACTGCGCTTGAGCCGCCTGGAAGCCGCCGTGGGCGCACTGCCGCTCTTGGCCGATTCCAGCCTGCGCCCGCCGCAAGCCGCCGCACCTGCTGCCACCTCGCCGAATGATCCGTGGTGGCGCCAAGCCTGGAACCGCACTCTCGGCGGCCTCAAAGGCATGGTGGAAATCCGCCGCCTCAATAGCACCGATGCGCTCCTGATGTCGCCCGAACAGGCGTTTTATGTGCGCGAAAACCTGCGCCTGCACCTGCTTTCTGCCCGAGTGGCTCTGATGCAGCGCCAAAACGACATCTACCAAAACGACCTGGCCGCCTCGGAAAACGCCGTGCGTCAATACTTTGACGCCGCCACTCCCGCTGCCCAATCTTGGCTGCGCGAAATTGCCCAGCTCAAGGCCATCCAGCCGGGTAGCGGCAACGTGGGCGACAGCCTTTCCGCCAGCCTGAAAGCCATCGCCGACTACCGCCAGCAGCGCCAAGGCGAAATCCTCGGCCAGCCTGAAGCCGCTTCCGAAGCCGCCGCTTCGCAACCTGCCGCGCCCGTTTCCGTGCCCGCGCCGGCCAGCCAACCCACACCGGCAGCCTCCGCTCCCGCACTTCCTGCGCCGGCTCAGGCTTCCGCCGCTCGCAAGGGGATTGAATCATGAAAGGCCTGATTTGGATTATCGTGCTGTTTGCCGCCGCTGTCGGCCTCACCATTGTTGCGCAGCATTACAGCGGCAACGTGTATATCGTTATCGATCAAACCCAAACCCAGATTGCGGTAAACCTGCATTTGTTTGCGGGCGCCATGATCGTGTTCGTGGTGCTGCTTTATCTGCTGTTGCGTCTGATTAACGGCATCATCAATATCCCCGGCCGCATGCGCCGCTTCGGCCGCAGCCGCCAGGCGCATCATGCCGAAACCGCGCTCAACAAAGCCGGCCTCGCCTACTTCGAAGGCAAATTCCAACACGCCGAGCAAGAAGCCGCCAAAGTGCTGGAAAACAAAGAAGCCGGCCACAACCGCACCCTCGCCCTGATGCTCGCCGTGCACAGTGCCGACCAAATGGGCGACGATGCCAAGCGCGAAGGCTACCTGAAAGAAATCGCCCAGCTGCCGCACAAAGCTCAGCTCTCGCGCCACCTGCTCGAAGCCGAATCCGCACTCAACCGGCAGGATTATCCCGCCGCCGAGGCCGCCCTGGCTGCCGCTGCCGCCATCAACCCCAAGCTCACCCGCCTGGTGCGCCTGCAGCTGCGCTATATGTTTGAGCAAAACAACCCCTTGGAAGTGCTTGACCGTGTGGCCAAACTGGAAAAAGCTTCTGCCCTCAACGCCGCCGAAGCCGCCCAATACCGCGAATGGGCCTGGCGCGAGCTCCTCGCCCTCGCCACCGACTATCCCGCGCTCAAAGCCTGCCTCGGCCGCATTCCCAAAGAAATGCAGGAAGGCGAACTCTGCGCCCCGATTGCCGAAAAAATGCTGCAAATCGGCCAGTATCCCCGCGTGGTGAAATGGGTGAAAACCCACTATCCGAAACACCGCAACGCCCAGCTCCTGCCGCCCATGATTGAAGCCGCCCGCTACCTCAGCCCGCGCGAACAGCAGAAAATCATGGATACCGTGGAAGGCTGGCTGAACGACGCCCCGCAAGATGCCGCCCTGCTGCTGCACCTCGGCCAAATGGCCTACGCCAAACAACTGTGGGGCAAAGCCCAAGGCTATCTCGAAGCCAGCCTGCAAGCCCAAGCCACCCCGCAGGCACGCCTGGTGCTGGCCAAAGTGTTTGACGAAATGGACAAACCCGATCAGGCCGAGCAGCAACGCCAGCTGGTGCTGACCGAAATCACTCCGGAAGACGACGAAACCGCTGCCGAATAAAGGCATACGGTAAAAAGGCTACCTGAAACAAGCTGCGCAAAAATTAGCAAAGCTCGTTTCAGGTAGCCTTTCTAGTTCAGGTTTAATTCGCTATACCTATTCGTGCCAACTTACCCTGTCGCTGCTAACCAGGAAATCACCTTTGCCACTAGTTGGTACAGCAATCCCAACCAACTTATATTTACCCCAAGCCAAAGGCTACCTGAAAGCCCAAAACTTTCAGGTAGCCTTTTTCCATTCCAGCCGCGCTATTCCACCGTTACCGATTTAGCCAGATTGCGCGGTTTGTCCACATCCGTGCCGCGCACCAAGGCGGCGTGGTAGGCCAGAAGCTGCACTGGGATGGTGTGCACAATCGGCGAGAGCACGCCCACGTGGCGCGGGGTACGGATGATGTGCACATTGGTGCTGGGCTGGAAGTTGCTGTCCAAATCGGTAAACACAAACAGCTCACCGCCGCGCGCGCCCACTTCCTGCATATTGGCCTTCACTTTATCCAGCAGGCTGTCGTTCGGCGCAATCACCACCACAGGCATATTCGCGTCCACCAGCGCCAAGGGGCCGTGTTTGAGCTCGCCGGCGGGGTAGGCTTCGGCATGGATATAAGTGATTTCTTTGAGTTTCAGCGCGCCTTCCAAGGCCACGGGGTAGTGGATGCCGCGCCCTAAAAACAGGGCGCTGTTTTTCTCTGCGAATTTGTGCGCCCAGGCGGCAATCTGCGGCTCGAGGTTGAGCGCGTGCTGGATACTGCCGGGCAGCTGGCGCAACTCTTCCATATAAGACTGTGCCTGCTGCTCGGACACATGGCCGCGCATTTTGCCCAGGGTAACTGCCAGCCCGAACAATACCACCAGCTGGGTGGTAAAGGCTTTGGTGGAGGCCACGCCGATTTCCACGCCGGCGCGGGTGTAGAGCACCAGTTCGCTCTCACGCGGTAGGGCGGATTCCATTACATTGCACACGGACAAGCTGTGCTTCTGCCCCAGCGATTGCGCGTATTTCAAGGCTTCCATGGTATCTAGCGTTTCGCCGGATTGGGATACGGTAATCACCAATTGGTCGGGGCTGGCAATCACGTCGCGGTAGCGGTATTCGCTGGCAATTTCCACATCGGTCGGCACTCTGCCGATGGCTTCCAGCCAGTATTTGGCAGTGAGCGCGGCGTAGTAGGAAGTGCCGCAGGCCAAGATTTTGATGCTGCGGATGTGTTCAAATACTTCCCGCGCTTTGGCGCCGAAGTTTTCCGGCTCAAAGCCGCCGCCGAGGAATACTTCGGCAGTATCGGCAATCGCCTTGGGCTGCTCGTGAATTTCCTTCTGCATGAAGTGGCTATAAGGGCCCAGCTCCAGCGAGGTAAGCGACAGCTCGGACACGCGCACTTCGCGTTTGGCTTCTTGCCCGCTACAATCAACGAGGCGACGGATACCTTCGCTACCCAATTCGGCAATATCGCCGTCTTGCAGATACACGATGCGGCGCGTGAAGGCCACCACGGCAGAAACATCTGATGCGGCAAAGGTTTCGCCCTCGCCCAGAGCCACCAAGAGCGGGCAGCCCATGCGTGCCACCACCAATTCCGCCGGTTTGTCCTGCGCCATCACGGCAATCGCATACGCGCCGTGAAAACGCGCACAGGCGGCCTGCACGGCGGCAAACAGTTGATGCCCGTTGGCGGTGTATTCGTGGTGTACGCTGTGGGCAATCACTTCCGTATCGGTTTGTGATTCAAACACATAGCCCAAGCCTTGCAAGCGGGTACGCTCTTCTTCGAAATTTTCGATGATACCGTTGTGCACCACTGCAATCAGGCTACCTGAAATATGCGGGTGCGCATTGGGCTCGGTTACACCGCCGTGCGTGGCCCAGCGGGTGTGACCGATGCCGATGTGGCCGCACAGGCCGGCTGCCTTAGCCGCTTCTTCCATCAGCTGTACACGGCCCACACGGCGCACGCGCTCAATCACGCCCTGCTCCGTGCCCACCGCAATACCGGAAGAATCATAGCCCCGATACTCCAGCCGCTTCAGGCCGTCGGTAAGAAAATCCACCACATTCTGATTGGCGCGCACCGCGCCCACAATACCGCACATTGCAAAGTCCTTCTCATACTATTTGGTTGCCAGCCGCCGAAGCGGCTAAAAATCAGGCAGATTATAGCAAACCAGGTTTCTACTGTTATTTTTGGGAAACAGGAAATTATTCCTAAAACGACAGCAGCATAAATACTTTCTTATTTCTATTGCCAATTTTAGCAAGAAATTCCAAATTTACACACCATCTCCCACCCCCTTAAACTTCTCCACAAACAAAACAATTTTTTGGAAGACACTTTGTTTTTTCGTCAAATATTGCGGGTTGAGCGGGCTCATTTTCGGTAGGGCTTCGGTCAGTTCCGTGCCGTTTTCGCTGGCATAGCCGCGTTTGAGCGAGCCGGTCAAATAGCGTTTGGCGGCGGTTTCGTTCAGGCCTTCGGCGGCAATCAGCTCTGCTGCTTCGCGCCTCATCACTTCTTGCGCGTATGTGTAAAAGGTTTCCAGTATGGTGGGAACGTCGGGCACTTTGTCCAAATCCGTATCGTTGATGAAATCTACAATCAGGCTCTCTTTGGCTCGGTGGCCGATGCTGGCGCGGATGATGCGGCGGATTTCTTCCACCAGCTCCGCTTTGCCTTTGATTTTTTTGTGGTGTTCGAAAACCAGTTGCAAGATGTAATCCAGATTGATTTCCTGCGATTTGAGCAAATCCACCTCAAAAACCACATCGTCCCAGTCGATTTTTGATTGCTCTTTCTGTTCGCCTGCTTTTTGGCGGCGCAGCCAGTCGCGGATGTCGTTATAGGTGGAACGGTAATCCTGCACTGCCCTTTCAGACGGCATCGGCACTTGCAGCATTTCCTGCACGTCTTCATCGCTCAGGTAGTATTTTTCCTGAAACGCCTTCATAGCATCTTCGTCCGCCGCATCCACATTCTGCAACTCGCGCAATGCGGCAAATTCATCGTAGTTCTGCAATACGTTTTCCGCCCGCAGGTATTCGCCGAAGAGTTTTACGAAAGCTTTTTTGTCTTTTTCCTTTTCGATTCTATCGGGATCGGGGAAGTTTTCGCGCAATTCTTTTGCCACATCCAAATAGCCGCGCCGCGCTTCGCCGGTCTGGCTGTCGGTATAGCCGTTCATGTATTCTTCGTAACTTTTTTCCAGCACCACATTTTTGGTGTTTTTGTCGCCAAACAGGGTAATCGCATCAATGGTTGCCTGCTCCAAATCGCGGAAGCAGACAATGTTGCCGAAGGTTTTGGTGGCATCGTAAATGCGGTTGGTGCGCGAAAACGCCTGCATCAGGCCGTGATAGCGCAGGTTTTTATCGACAAACAGCGTGTTCAGCGTCGGCGCGTCAAAACCCGTCAAAAACATGCCGACCACAATCAGCAAATCCACTTCCTGGTTTTTCACCCGTTTTGCCAAATCGCGGTAGTAGTTCTGAAAGGCTTTGCTGTCCGTGCCGAAATTGGTTTTGAAACAGGCGTTGTAATCGTTGATGGCAACCTGCAAAAATTCTTTCGCGCTACTGTCCATCGCTTCCGGTTCAAAGGTTTCATCGACAATTTCACCGACGGCATTTTGCTCTTCGTTGGCCGCAAAGGAAAAAATAGTGGCCACTTTCAACGGGTGCAGGCTGCCTGCTTGTTGTGTTTTGAACGCTTCGTAATAGCACTTGGCCGCATCCACGCTGCTGACGGCAAACATGGCGTTAAAGCCTTTGCCGCCCGCATTCAAGCGGTGCGTTTTCTGCCTGAACTGGTTCAGGATATATTGCGTGATTTCGCGGATGCGTTCGGGGTGCAGCAGGGCTTTGCGGTTTTCGGCGGCACTCAGTTTCTTCTCGTCCTGTTCCGCTTCCACGGCTTTGAACTGCGGGCGCACATCGTTGTAATCCACTTTGAATTTCAATACTTTTTCATCGCGGATGGCATCGGTAATCACATAAGAATGCAACTCCCGTCCGAACACGCCCGCCGTGGTTTCCGCGCCCAAAGCGTTTTCGGGAAAAATCGGCGTGCCGGTAAAGCCGAATTGGCAGAATTTTTTAAATTTCTTTTTCAGGTTTTTTTGCGCTTCGCCGAATTGCGAGCGGTGGCATTCGTCGAAAATAAATACAACCTGCTGGTGATAAACCGGCAGATTATCTTCACTCTTCATCAGGTTGTTCAGCTTTTGGATGGTGGTAACGATGATTTTGTTGTCGTCTTTTTCCAAATTGCGTTTCAAGCCCGCCGTGCTTTCCGAACCGTTCACGCTGTCGGGCGAAAAACGTTGGTATTCCTTCATCGTCTGGTAGTCCAAATCCTTCCTGTCCACCACGAAGAAAACCTTGTCGATAAACGCCGATTCCGTCGCCAGACGCGCCGCCTTAAAGCTGGTCAGCGTTTTGCCGCTGCCCGTGGTATGCCAAACATAGCCGCCGCTTTCCGGCTTGCTCCAATTCTTCGCCTGCGCCGAACTGTTGATTTTCCACAAAATGCGTTCGGCGGCGGCAATCTGGTACGGCCGCATAATCAGCAGCGTATCATTCGCATCGAACACGCTGTAATGCAGCAAAACGCTCAGCAATACGCTTTTCTGCAGGAACGTGGCGGTAAAGTCTTTCAAATCTTTAATCGGATAATTGTCCGACCGCGCCCAATTCATCGTGAAATCGAAGCTGTTTTTGTCGCGCTTGGTGGTGTTGGCGAAATAGCGCGTGTCCGTGCCGTTGGAAATCACGAAGATTTGCAGGAATTTGAACAGCGAATTTTCGCTGTTGAAGCTCTCTTTGCTGTAACGGTGCACCTGATTGAATGCTTCACGCACCGCCACGCCGCGCTTTTTCAATTCAATCTGCACCAGCGGCAAGCCGTTTACCAACACGGTAACGTCATAACGGTTTGCATGCGTGCCCGTCTGCTCAAACTGGTTGATAACCTGCACATGGTTGCGGGCAAGGTTTTTCTTGTCCAGCAGATAAATGTTTTTCAGACGGCCATCATCAAAAGCGAAATCGTAAATATGGTCGTCGTGGATTTTGCGGGTTTTATCGGTAATGTTTTCAGACGGCCTGTCCAGATATTCCGTCAAAAACCGCGCCCATTCGCCGTCTGAAAACGCCACATCGTTCAGCCGCTGCAACTGGGCGCGCAGGTTTTCCAGCAGCCTGCTTTGGCTGTTCAAGTCCTTGCGGTATTCGTACCCCTGATTCTGCAAATCGGCGATTAACTCCGCTTCTAACTGGTTTTCCGATTGGTAGCTGCCCGACTGTTCGATTTTTTCATATTGGTCGAGCACGATGAAATTCGGCGTTTCGGCGATGGGTTTGGTTTCGAGGTTCATGGGTCGTCCTTTGCAGTATCGGGTTTTAAACGGTTTGATGTTCGGATTGGGCTACCTGAAAATGTGCAGACTGCTTTTTCAGGCTGCCTTGGGGAAGGCAAGCAGCTGTTCGCGGTAATATTCGTATTGTTTGCGGCGCAGGGCGATTTCGTGCGGCAGGCCTTCGCTGATGGAGTGGGTCAGGGTGTCAAATTTGTCGAGGATAGCGACGATTTTTTCTTGTTTGGGGAGTGGGGGGATGGGGATTTTATATTGCATAATCGCTGCTTTGCTGCCACGCGGCATTTTTGCACCTTTGGCGTGCTTCATATTAAAAGCAAAAAATTTATCATCGGCCAATACCTGATACAAATATTTTGGATTAACCTTTTCATCTGTTACCCGGATAACCAAAACATCACCGTTTGTTCCACCTGTGCAGTCTGCCTGCCAGATTTTTTTCAAATACGGACGAATATTTCCAATCAAAATGTCATTGACAATATATTCTGTCATTTTTCCTTCGCTTGGAACATAACCGGATAACTTTTTACCTTCTCTATTTTGTAAGAGATTATCCACGCCCACGTAATTATGTTCGTTCAGTTTATCCGAACAAATACGGTCTTTTGAATATTCGGCAATCTCCCCCAACGTCTTCCAAACCACATCTTTCAGACGGCCTTTATAGCCATCAGCTATCCACCCCCCGATTTGATTGTCAAAATCTAAAAGAAAGTCGCGGTAATACTGGTATTGACGTTTGCGCAGGACTAATTCTGCTTCCAGCGTAGCTTCCAGCGTAGCTTCCAGCTCGGTGAATTTGTCAAGTATTTTTACAATTTTTTGCTGAGTTTCCAATGATGGGATGGGGATTTGGATTTTTGCCATATCGGTTGCGGAAACATCAATAACCTTTGTTCCTTTTGCAAATTTTCTTTTTGCCTTATCAAAAATTTCTGTTTGAGTGAAATAGACAAAGAATTTGCCAACAATTTCTTTGCTTGGTTTAAAAATAGTTGCGTGTCCTCCTGTAACGGCTTGCTCTTCTCCCAAATATAAAAGGGCTTTTCCTACGTCTTCTATATTTTCACTAGTGTTGGTAATTACCACATCACCTTTATCTACTTTCTTCAGTTTTTCCGCCAATTCCGGTGAAACGAAAGAAAGAGTCTTATCCGTCTGATTGCCATAATAGGTGTAAATTTGTCCGTAATGAATCGCCGGTACGCCGCTCTCGGTAAAATCTTTTTTCTGCAAACCGTTGCCACGAACCAATAGGCCAACCTCTCCCAACGGCTTCCACTCCACCGATGCCGTCTGAATTATCTCAATCAATTTTTTCGCTTTGCTTTGCATATCCATGGTTGTTTTCCGTTTCTTTCCCGCTGCGGCGGGATGTGGGGCGGTTGTGAGGGGCTTCAGCCCGCTATGTCCGTTTGCCGTTGTTTCGGCGGGCTGAAGCCCGTCCTGCTTTCAGGCTGCCTGAAACAGTGTGCAGGCTGCTTTTTCAGGTAGCCTGAATCAGGGTTATTTTTTGCCGTCTTTTTTCTGTTTAAGCTGTTGCACGGCTGTTTTTTCCAACGCTTTAACGCTTTCCAGATAGGCTTGCTCCACCGGCGACAGGATGCGCGCTTCATAGGCGCGGTATTCGCGTTCGGCTTTCTGCTCTGCCTGTTTGCGGCTGATGCTGCCTGCACCCTGTAATGTGCCTTGGCCGTACAGCCCGGAAAATTTGTCCAATTCGGCTATCCAGTCGCGCATATACATGGGGCTTTGCTCCTGCGCTTTGATTTCCGCCAGGTCGAAGAAGGCGGAAACCAGACGGTTCAGGCGGAACAGTTCGTCTTCGGTCAGGTAGTTTTTGGCGATTTTGGCTTCATTCAGGGTGGGGATTGCGCCTTGAAAGGTGGTCAGCCCCATAAAGTCTTTGCTGCTGTCGGCACGACTGTATATCAGTTCGGCTGCGGTTTGCCGGCTGGCGGCATAGTGCAGTTTGTTTTGAACGGCGGCAAAAAAGGTTTGGCTTTCGCTGCTTTTGGGGTTGTAGTCTTGGCTGGTGGCATATAAATCAAGCACTTGCCGGTATAGGGCTTTTTCGCTGCTGCGGATGTCGCGGATGCGGTTGAGCAGTTCTTTCCAATAGTCGCCGCCGCCTGTGCCTTTCAGGCGTTCGTCGTCTATGGCAAAGCCTTTGGTCAGATATTCGTCCAGCCGTTCGGTTGCCCATTGGCGGAATTGGGTGCCGCGCGCGGAACGGACGCGGTAGCCGACGGCAATAATCATGGGCAGGGAATAATGGGCGATTTTGCGGTTTACCTTGCGCCCGTTTTCATTTTGAACTGTCAACCGGAAGTTGACAGTTGCCTCCTCTTCCAATTCTTGCTCTGCAATAATGGTTTTAATGTGTTTGCTGATATTTTGTTTGGTGGTTTGGTACAGTTCTGCCATGTCCGCCTGCGTCAGCCAAAGCTGTCCGCCAAATTCCTGCAAGGCAAATTGGGCAGTGCCGTCGTTGGCGGTGTATAGGATGATGCTCATGCTTCAATCTCTGTAATCACTTCGTCAATTTCACGCCGCAGCCGTTCGATTTTGGCGACGGTTTCGCTGATTTCGGCGTTGAGCTGTTTGATGTCGACGGCCTCGCGGGTGTCTTCGGCTTCAACATAGCTGCTGACGGCTAGGTTGTAGCCGTTGTCTTTGACGGTTTGCTGGGCAGCGTTTTGGGCGATATGCGGCACATCGGCTTTATCGGCGAAGAGTTTGACGATTTCGGCAATGTGTTCTTCGGTTAAGACGTTGTTGTTGGTTTCTTTCTTAAAGAAGCCGCTTGCATCGATAAATTGGATGTCGGTATTGTCTTTGTGTTTGGACAAAACCAGGATATTGACGGCGATGCTGGTGCCGTAAAAGAGATTGGGCGCAAGGGCAATCACGGTTTCCACGTAGTTGCCCTCCACCAGATATTGGCGGATTTTCTGCTCTGCACCGCCGCGATAGAAAATGCCGGGGAATGAGACGATGGCGGCGCGGCCTCTGCCGGAAAGGTAGTTCAGTGCGTGCAGGATGAAGGCAAAATCGGCTTTGGATTTCGGGGCAAGTACACCTGCTGGGGCAAAGCGGTCGTCGTTGATTAAGGTGGGGTCGTCGCTGCCTATCCAGTTGATGGAATAAGGCGGATTGGAGACGATGGCATCAAAAGGTTTGCTGTCTTTGAGCTTGGGCTTGGTCAGCGTGTCGCCCAATTCGATGTGGAATTGGTTGTAATTGACGTTGTGCAGGAACATGTTCATGCGGGCGAGGTTGTAGGTGGTGTGGTTGATTTCCTGCCCGAAGAAGCCTTCTTCGATGATGTGCTCGTCAAACTGTTTTTTCGCCTGCAAGAGCAGGCTGCCCGAGCCGCAGGCGGGGTCGTAGATTTTGTTGACTTTCTCCTGTCCGTGCACCGCCAGCCGCGCAATCAGTTTGGATACGTTTTGCGGGGTGAAAAATTCGCCGCCGGATTTGCCTGCATTGGCGGCGTAGTTGGAAATCAGGTATTCGTAGGCATCGCCGAAAAGGTCGATGTGGTGGTCTTCAAAACTGCCGAAATCAAGCTCCGCCACCCCTTTGAGGACGGCGGCAAGGCGTTTGTTCTTGTCGGCAACTGTGCTGCCGAGCCGGCTGCTGGTGGTGTCGAAGTCGTCAAACAGGCCTTTGATGTCTTGTTCGGACGGATAGCCAGAGGCGGAGCTTTCAATCGCGGTAAAAATTTCTTTCAGCTTAGTGTTGAGCTCTTCGTTTTGATGGGCTTCGGCGGCAATATTGCAAAAAAGTTGGCTGGGGTAGATGAAATAGCCTTTGACTTTTACGGCATCGTCTTTGATTTCGGGCGTGATGATGCTGTCGGACATGGCAGCGTAATCAATACTGCTGTCGCCTGCCTGCATATAGTCGGTGAAGTTTTCGCTGATAAATCGGTAGAAAAGCGTGCCGAGAACGTATTGTTTAAAGTCCCATCCATCCACCGCGCCGCGTACTTCGTCGGCAATTTTCCAGATTTGACGGTGCAGTTGGGCGCGTTGTTGGGTGGCGGTCATGATACTCTCCTAATTTCCTTTATCCATAAAATTAAAACTTACCAATTAACACTTATAAACAAATACTCAATACGAAGCCGACACCATCTTACCGTTTCTAAAATTCTGCTGATACAGAATATTGCCGTTGATGGCATAAGTGGTGAGCACCCCGTTTTGCGGATGGGCGCGGAAATCATACAGGCTCTCGCGGGTGAGCAGCATGGCGTCGCTGCGCTTCTGCCCGCTCTCGTAAAAATCCTGCACCAAATAACTCCTGCCTTGGCGTCTCAACAGCTGGCGGTAGTAGCCGCCCTTCACTTCGTTTGGCACGGCCTTGCCCTGCGCATCGAAATACGTGACCACCTGCTCCTCGATAATGCGCAAACCGCCCAAATCCTGCACATTGCTGCCGTTATTCCGGCTGCCCACCGGAATACTCAAGCCCGTGCCCAAGCCAAGATGGCGGCCGGCAAAACCCAAGCCCAGCAGCACATTGCTGCCCGAACAGCCGGCCAACAGCGCAACACAGGCGGCAGCCGCAAAATTCCGTTTTTTCATCATCATTCCCCCTTAAACCCAATCAAAATCAATGCCCGATTATAACCCGTTTGAATAAACCGATATAATGCCCCTCTTCCCATTTTTCAGGTAGCCTCATCCCATGATCAGCAAGCTCACCGGCAAACTCATCGAAGCCATCCCCCCGCAAGTCGTTATCGACGTAAACGGCGTCGCCTACGAAGCCGACGTTTCCATGCAAACCTTCTACACCCTGCCCCCTGTGGGCGAAACCGTCTCGCTCTACACACAGCTCATCGTGCGCGAAGACGCCAACCTTCTCTTCGGCTTCGGCAGCCACAGCGAACGCAACACCTTCCGCCAGCTCATCAAAGTGAGCGGCATCGGCGCCAAAACCGCGCTCGGCATCCTCTCCGCCATGAATGCCGACGAGCTCGCCGCCGCCATTGCCGCCGAAGACATCAAACGCCTCTCCTCCGCCCCCGGCATCGGCAAGAAAACCGCCGAACGCATGGTGCTCGAACTGCGCGGCAAACTCACTACCTTTAACGGCGTCCAAACCCAGCTCGCTGCTCAAGCAGGCGACAGCAGCGAAGACATCGTCAGCACCCTGCTCGCCCTCGGCTACAACGAAAAAGAAGCCCGTGCCGCCACCAAAGGCATCCCAGCCGATACCGAAGTGGGCGAAGGCGTGCGCCTAGCCTTGAAAAACCTGCTGAAATAAACAGATAAAGGTTACCTGAAACTGGACCAACCATTTTCAGGTAGCCTCTTAATAGTTAACCAACACAGTCAATACAAAGCGGCAAGCCACAAACAATGCACACATGCAACAAGTGAGCCAACGCCGTAGCAAAAGTTTAACTTATTGCCATACCCACCCAAAGGCTACCTGAAAGCCCCAGCAAAGGAACCCCACCATGCCCCGCATCGGCCTCTTTGGCGGCACCTTCGACCCCATCCACAACGGCCACCTGCACATCGCCCGCAGCTTTGCCGACGAGCTGGATTTAGAAAGCGTCATCCTCCTGCCCGCCGGCGACCCCTACCACAAAATCACCCCCCGCACTCCCGCCCACCACCGCCTCGCCATGGCCGAAATCGCCGCCCAAGCAGACTCCCGCCTTGCAGTGAGCGACTGCGACATCGTCCGCCAAGGCGCCACCTACACCCACGACACTGTGCAAATCTTCCGCCAACACTTCCCTACCGCCGGGCTCTGGCTGCTCATCGGCATGGACAGCCTGTTGCAACTGCACACCTGGCACCGCTGGCAAAACCTCGTGCGCCAATGCCGCATCGCCGCCGCCCCCCGCCCCGGCAACAGCCTCGCCCAAGCCCCCGCCCCACTGCAAACCTGGCTGGCCGAAGCCCTGCCCCAAGGCCGTCTACACATCCTGCGAGCCGAGCCGCTGCCCATCAGCTCCAGCCAAATCCGCCAACAACTCACCACCGAACACACCAGCCCCGACATCCCCCCCGAAGTGCTCGGCTACATCCGGCAACACCAATTATATTGCCACACCGGCGCATAACTCTTCAGGTAGCCTCTTGCCAAAGCAAAGGCTACCTGAACTTTTTAAGTTTCAGGTAGCCTTTGGGGCAGTAGTTTTGGTAGTGGGTATGATGCGGTCAAGCCGCAATTATCATCTCATGCCGGATTGTTTGAGCTGTTCGTAGCCGCCACGGTTTTGTACGTTGGTGTAGCCCATGCTTTCCAACACTTGTTTGGCGGTTTCAGCACGGCGGCCGCTGCGGCAGTAGAGGTTGATGGGGGTGTTTTTATTGGGCACGTGGGCGGCAATCTGCTGGCCGATTTGGTCGTGCGGAATATTTTTGGCGTTTTCCAGATGGCCTGCGGCATATTCTTCGGGCGTGCGCACGTCGATCCAGACGGCTTCTTGGCGGGCGGGGGCCTGGCGCGGCTGGCTTTGCTGCTGGGCAGGCTTGCGGCTATGCTGGCCGTGGGCAGAAGCAGCAACTGGGAGGGCGGCCAAAAGGGCGATGGCGGCTAGAGAGAGGGTTTTCTTCATGGGGATCTTTCTCTTGATGGTGAAAGGGGAATTTCAGGTAGCCTTTTATTCATTAAAGGCTACCTGAAAATCGGTTTAGGCTTCGCGGGCATCTTCTACGGCTTCGAGGGCACGCAGAGAGTAGGTGTAGGCGGCACCGGCGTTGAGGGAGATGGCGGTGGCGAGCGCACCGGCCACTTCGCTCTCGGTGGCACCGGCTTTCACAGCGGCTTGGGCGTGCACGGCAATGCAGCTTTCGCAGCGGGTGGTAACGGCCACGGCCAGGGCGATGAGTTCGCGGGTTTTGGCATCCAGCGCTTCGGCTGCGGCGGCGCTTTCAAGGGCGGCGTAGCCGGCCAACATTTTGGGGTGGCCTTTGCCGAGCTTGGCAAATGATTGTTTAACGTGGGTGGCGTGTTTTTTCCAATCTAAAAACATGGTGTTCTCCTGGCGAATAAACTCAAATAAAATTTGAACGGACGGCTTTTGCCGAAACCGTTTGATGGGGTGTATGATGGCATAAGTTTTAGTGTAGGGATTGACTGATCGTCTCATTCTTTTGACTGCGATAGCTGAAGCAATTATTTTTCCTGCTCAGCGGCAATACAAGCAACATGGCAAAGAGAGCCAACACCGTATAAAGTAAAGCGTTTTAGCGATATGTTCCCGCCACCGACCAATAAGGAGAAGAGAAATGGATGTGTTAGACAAATTAATTTATCTGGCGCGGCTGCGAGGTCGGATTGATGTGTGCTGCCGGCTGGGCGGCGGGTTTCATTTGGAACACAAAACCGAGCCGGAAACAGCGCGGCTGCATTGGGTGGTGTCGGGTAGCGGCTGGCTACGGGTGGGCAACGGGCAGACGGTGGCGTTGAGCACGGGCGATGCGGTGCTGCTGCCCTACGATACGGCGCACAGCATTGCCGACAGTTTGGAGGGCTTGGAGCAACCGGCGGGCAAGCCGCAGCTTCACGGAAACGGCGTGCTGGCAGTGAAAGACTGCGGCGGCAACCGCTTGCAATTATTGTGCGGGCAATACCGCTACACGCGCCATGCGGCGCTGTGGCTGGGCATGCCAGAATGCCTGCTGCTGCCGCTGCCGGAAATGCGGCAAACGGCATCGATGATGCTGGATGAGGCAGAAAGGCTGCGCTACGGCAGCGGCACGGTGGTGAATGCGCTTTCGCAGGTGATGCTGGTGGCGGTGTTGCGGCGCTACCGGCAGCAGAGCAGCGATCCTTCTTTTTTATCGCAGCTGGAAGACCCGCGCCTCAGCGGGCTGTTGCAGGCAGTGTTGCTCGCGCCGCAGGAGGATTGGTCGATTGCACGGATGGCGGAAATGGCCAAACTCTCGCGGGCACAGCTGATGCGCTTGTTTAAATCGGTAATCGGAGAGAGCCCGCACCGCTTTGTGCTGTCGATCCGCCTGCAACAGGCGGCGGTGCAGCTGGCGGCAAGTGCGGATACGATTTTGCGCATTGCGCTGGAAAACGGCTTTGTGTCGGAATCGCATTTCAACCGTGCGTTTAAGCAGTATTTCGGGCAAACGCCAAAACAATACCGCGTGCAGCAGCTGGAAGAGGCGGAGAAGGCCGTGGCTTGAGCATAGTGTTTTAATGGATGAAGGCTACCTGAAAATATGCGTTGTGTTCGCTATGCTTTCAGGTAGCCTTTTGCTGCCTATGGCGGTCTCTGGTTTTACCCATCCAAGATAGAAGGCTACCTGAAAAACTTAGTTTCGCAGAAACTTCACTGCGCTACGTTTTCAGGTAGCCTTTATTTACTCTCTAAGCTGCTCTTTATATTACTGCTTTTTGAAATCTTTCAACGTGCCATCCACATTAAAATCAGCAGAGTATTTGGCGCGCGGAGTTTCGATGGTGGAAGTAATCCAGCGGCGGGTTTGGTTCGGTACCCACAATTGGAAGCTGGCGAAATCCAGCTGGGTTTCAGTGGCTTCCACTTCCTTGGCTTTCTCGCTCCAAGTTTTGGCGATGGTGGCCACGGTGGCAAACTTGATGTCGTTCAACGGGGTCACGTTGTCTTTCATGTCGCCGCCGCCGGAAATTTGTACCGGTTGCGGTTCGCTCCACTTACCGTCTTCGTAGGTGTAGTGGTCGATATTATCCGGTTTTTCCGGGTCTTGGATGTCGATTTCAATGCGCGGACGGCTGCTGCCATAGAATTGAACGTTTTGGAATACATTCAATTCCTTGCCAGAGAACTGCGGCAAGGCTTTGAGAGAATCTTCTGCCGCCTGCAGAGCTTGGGCGTTGCTCAGGAAGTTGTCCATAGAAGCGGCTTCCTGTTGGCTGCTGCTTTCAGCCGGCTGGCTGGCTTCCTGGCTTTGTGAAGCTTGTTGCTGCGGCGCCGGAGCCTGTTCTTCACCACCTTTGCCGCCACAGGCGGAAAGGCCGAGTACGGCAGATACACACAGCAACCAAAGTGCTTGTTTAGATTTCATAAAGTCATTCCTTCTTTCAATATTGGTTGAATAAGGCAGCATTGCTGCTGGGCGGTATTGTAAAGAAAACTGCTGTGTTTTTCAAAATCGTAGCCGATAAGGCACGTTCTTCGCCCAACTTCTGGTTTCTCCAAACCGTATACAACTATTGATTTGTTGTTTCTCCACATCCTATCTCTAAACTAATACCTTTTTACTATTGAAAATAATTCTCAAATTAAATAATATAAGAACGTTCTTAACGTTTATTTTCATTATAGCTTTAAAAAATAAGGAATAAACCTTATTCGTCGTATATTTTGATTACTAATATTTACAGTATACTAACAAATGAAGCCACAAGTCTTTCGCCCCAGCGCATTGGTGTTGCTGCTGGCCGCCGCTTTTGCCCACATGCAGGCCGCCGCCGATACTTCTGCCGAGCTCGAAACCATCGAAATTAAAGCCCGCAGCCGCGACCAGCGAGGGGCAGACGACGTGTACCGCAAAAACGTTTCCAGCGTTTACGCCGGCCGCGAATACCTTGAACGCTACCGCACGGATGCCGCCGGCGACGTGTTTAAAGGCTTAAACGGCGTGTACAACATGAACACCCGCAACGCCGGTAGCGCGATTACACCCAATATCCGCGGCATCAGCGGCAAAGGCCGTATCCCCGTTACCATCGACGGCACGGAGCAAACCGTAGACGTGTGGATGAACAACTACGGCATCGCCGACCGCAACTACGTCGATCCCGCCCTGTTCCGCAGCATCACGGTGGAAAAAGGCCCGGCCATGACGCGCGGCGTGAAGTCCGGCGTGGGCGGCGCGGTGTCCATCCGCACCATCGAGCCTGCCGACATCATCCCCGAAGGCAAAAGCTGGGGCGTGGAAGTGAAAACCGAGTTTTCCAACAACACCGCCGAGCCGCTGCAAAATTTAAACGACTATTTGGGCAAAGACTACCGCACACTGCCCGGCAACCCCACGGCAGATGGTCCATCCGGCACGATAGGCGGCCAACTGCCTTTCACCGGCCTTACTTTTTACGGTACAGAAGCTGATAAACCACGTACCGGCAGCCGCTTTACCGAATTTAAAAACGATCGCAACCTGCTGTTTTCCGCCGCCTTCAAAACCGATATTACAGACGGACTGATTGCCTACAGTGACCGGCGCAAAGGCACTTATTTCAGCGGTAAACAAGGCTTTGAAGGCTATATGAACAACGCCATTTATGAAGATGATAACCCCCGTTCCGACAAAGTTGAAGCCCTGATTCCAGATATGGCCGAGCTCTACCGCCCGGGCGAACAGGTACCCAACAGCAACGTGGCCAGCCGCAGCCTGCTTGTAAAAAACAACTGGCATCTGCCGCACGGCCAGCAAATCAACCTGCACTACATGGACACTAAAATCCGCTTCGGCGAGGTAAACCCATTTATTAATGCACTGTTGCTCGGTTACAGCAGCCAATACAATATGTTTAGGAAGCATTACGTTATTGCCCCTGTGCAAGGATTAGACTCCAATATCCGAAGCCGCACCTACAAAATCGGCTACCAATGGCAGCCCGAAGGCAGCCGCTGGATAGACCTCAAAGCCGACATCTGGCGCGTGCACACTACCAGCACCCGCCACCAAAGCGGCGGCCCCGATTTGGCCGTGCTTTTCGGCGACGAAAAATACGATGCCTGGGCGCGCTGCTTCCGCCACAACCTCCAGCCCGATCCCGCACGCGGCATCGCCAGCTGCCAAGAGCTGATAGACCAAGGCTACGACCACAACACACCGCCCAACGATCCGCCAATGTTCGAAGGCTCGACCACTGTATTTGCGGGCTCGCAGCAAAACACCACCGCCACCCGTAACGGTTTCAATATCAGCAACCGCATGCGCCTGAACGACCAATTCAGCCTCATCCTTTCCGCCCGCCACCAATACGAAAAACTCGATGAACATAACGAAGTAGCAACCAACGATAAAGACATCTTCGGTATCATAGATGCCGTAACCGCACTAACCAAGCTTACCGGCCCGCGTGCCGGGCGGCGCAAGGAATGGGGGGCACAGCTTGTCTTCGATTGGCAGCCGACTTCGCGCCTGAAAATCGAAGCCGGTATCCGCTACGACCGCTTCTGGGCGTTTGACGATGTGCTCGCACGTGCCCGCGCCCGCCGCGATCCGAATTATGCCGTTGCACAGGGTATCGATAATGTGCGCAGCGGGGTAGCCGTGCCATATTTGCAAATCATGACGCAGGAGGAAATCGATGCCTACAACCGCGCCCGCGCCGAAATTGCCAGACGCCCCGACGATGGGGAGGAAATCTACCGCGATTTCTACCGCCGCCACGGCTTCTTCCCCAGTGAATGGGATATTACGCGCCACAACCCCGACGGCAACACCGGTTTTGAAAACAGCAACGGCAACTATCAGGCTTTCGACGAAAGCCAAACCGCCATGTACCGACCGATGCCGGCCAGGATTGCACATTACTACAACCGCAAATTTAACGGCCCGCTCTTCCCCGACGGCTTTTTCGAAGAGCGCGTGGAAAACCCGCAGGGCAGGCAGGGCAGCTTCTATCGCTATTTGAAGCCTAGGGTTGGCGGTTATAGCTACTCTGATGTGCCTATTTTGGGCGTAACCCATGATTCCTATTCTTTTGCCCCCCTTTATATTGAAGGAGGAATGTCTGGTTTAGGCGACGGCGATTATCGCGACCGCAAAAGAAGTTACGAAAGAGCAGAGTTCCCGTTCACCGCCAGCTATATTTATACGCATATCGACCCGAATAGCGATGCCAACTATCCACCTGTCAAGTGCTTGAACGGCTCGGCCTGGTCGCCCATGATCGCCCTCAGCTACGACCTCACCGACAACGGCCGGCTGCACCTGCGCTGGGCGCAGATGACGCGCTTCCCCAGCATCTACGAGGCCACCAATATGTCTTCCGGCGCGGTATACAGATACCCCATGCTGGACACGATCGACCTCAAGCCCGAGCGCAGCACCAACTGGGAAGTCGGCTACACCTACAACTTCGCCCCACTGTGGAGCAGGTTGCGCGAAGGCGACGTGCGCCTCACCTATTTCTCCAACACCATCAAAAATGTGATCGACACCAACGAAAACAAAGATTTGATGCAGTACGACCGAAAAATCACCCAAGGCATCGAGCTGCAAAGCCGCCTCGATTTCGGCCGCTTCTTTATGTCGCTCGGCGGCACATACCGTTTAAAACAAGAAACCTGCGACGAAAACCTCTCTTTCGCCTACGACATGTACCACAACCGCGTACCCGCCTGCATCGAGGGAGGTATCGGCGTCACGCGGTTCTATCAATCCATCCAGCCCAAATACTCCATCAATTTGGATATGGGCGTGCGCCTCCTCGGCGAAAAACTCGAGCTCGGCATCCGCGGTATCCACCATAGCCGGCGCAGCAGCAAACAGCACGATGAGTTGGTGGATAAGGGCTTGAGCTTCCTGTTTAATTCCACCGGCCAAGCCTACCACTGGCGCGCCTCCACTATTTGGGATGCCTACGCCCACTACCGCATCGGCAACAGGCTCAGCCTCAACCTCGGCGTGAACAACCTCACCAACCGCTACTACCTCGACCCGATGAGCAACGTCCCCACCCCAGGCCCGGGCCGCACCGTAACCCTCGGCATCAAAGCCCGGTTTTAACGCACAAAAGTCTACCTGAAAATAAGTTCCGCACGTTTATACAAAGCTATTGTTTCAGGTAGCCTTATGCTGCTAAGTGGCACACAAGGCAGCCCAATGCTTATCCACGTCCAAAGTGAATAAAGGCTACCTGAAATTGCCTGAACCGCTTAGGCATCACAGCAAATTCCATAGTCTATATGGCTTGCGGCTGGGTGTTGGGCAATTGCGGTATGTGTTACTGATTGACTATCAACAAAACCGCCAGCCTGAAATAATCAGGCTGGCGGTTGCTTTAATAATGTGCGCTATATTACTGCCCGTTTTTGGCTGCCCACTCGGCGGGAGTGGCGGCCACGGAGATGGAAAGGGCGTGCAGTTCGTTGCTGGCCAGCCGGTCGGCGAGGCCGTCTTTGATTAGGCGGTGGCGGGCGAGGCGGGGTTTGCCTTCAAAATCGGCGGAAACGATGGCAGCAAAAAAGTGATGGCCGTCGCCTTCCACTTGGATCATTTCGGCATTGATGACTTCGCCAATCATGGCTTGGACTTGTTCAGGGGTGAGCATGTGGGATTCCTTTTGATTTCTTAAGGGGTTTGTGTGAGGGGCGTATTCTACCGTAAACCGTTGTAGTGCGCTTTGTTTGTGTTGGGTAGTTTCAGGTAGCCTATATCGGGTAATGGGCTACCTGAAACTTTAATACGATTTGAAGAACAGCCTACTCTAGCAGCGATTTGGCTAATGCTGCACTCTATTGCGTTTTCACTTCGTTGAAGTTCAAGCTTCAGGCAGACTCTGCGGCCGGTTGCAAAATATACAGGCTCACGGTTTCCCGGCTACGGGCGGCGACGAGAGGGTTGGTTTGGTCGCGGCTTTTTGGGTGTTGCGGGCGGGTGTCGAGGCGTTGGCTGAAGGTAAGGCCGGCGGCAGCGATACGTTCGGCCAGTTCATTCGGTTGGCGCAGGCCGAGGTGTTCGGCAAGGTCCGACATGATAAGCCAGATTTGCCCGCCGGGATTGAGGTGGGCGGGGGCTTGCTGCAAAAAGGATTGCAACATGGCGCTGCCGGGGTCGTAGAGGGCGGTTTCGATGTCGGCCGCGGGTTTGGCGGGCAACCAAGGGGGATTGCAAACAATAAGGTCGGCGCAGCCTTCGGGGAAAAGATCGGTTTGCAGCAGCCGGATTGGGGGCAGGCCGAGGCGTTGGAAATTGGCGCGGGCGCAGGCAACGGCGCGAGGGCTGTTGTCGGTGGCGGTAACTGGTTGGAGGCCGCGCCGGGCAAGCAGGGCGGCAATCACGCCGCTGCCGGTGCCGATATCGAAGGCGCTCTGGGCGCGGGGCGGCAGGGGTGCGGCGGCGATGAGGCCGAGATACTCGCCGCGCAAAGGGGAGAATACACCGAACGGCACATGAATGCGCGCACCGAGGGCGGGGATTTCTACGCCTTTTTTGTGCCATTGGTGGGCACCGATGAAGCCAAGCAGCAGATTGAGCGGCAACAGGAATGGCTCGCTGTTCGGTTCGCCGAACACGTCGGCCAAGGCGGCAGCCACATCGGGAGCACGTCGCAAATTCAGCCGATAGCCGGCATCGATTTCCACCAACAGCATATTGGCCAAACGGCTGCGTTGCGCCTGCTGCATACGGTGGGTGTGGAAATCGGGCGAGGCGGCGGCGGGAAGCTGGCGTTTCACGGCGGAGAGCAGCTGCACGGCCTGATGATAATCGCCGCGCCAAAGCAGGGCTTGGCCTTGGCGGAAGCTCTTGAGCGCGGCTTTGGCAGAAAGGCCGGCCTCGGCCACGGCGATCGCGGCGGGCGGTTTCTGCTCGGCGGTATTGCGCCACGGGGCTTGGCGGGTTTGACCTTGTTCTTGCCAGGTGAGGGTATGGGGCATGGTGGGGTGTTTGGCTTGGGTTTGCTCTGTTTAAGATTTCAGGTAGCCTGATGGACGGAGGTGAAAAAGTACGGGCGGTTCAATCACAGCCTGCGCGGATGCCGTGCCGGGCGGCGAGGGCGTAGCAGAACAGCACACACAAAAACAGCGGCGGGTACAGGGTGGCGGCAAAACAGGAAAGCAGCAATGCGAGCAGCAGCAGCCGCACCCGGCCGCTGCCGAAACTGCCGCAGTATTCCATCCGTTTGATAAAGGCCACGGCAAATAATGCGGGGAAAAGGGCGTGGAATTTCAGGATAAACGGATAAGTGATGCCGCTGCGCACGAGCCACAAGACGAACAGCAGGTGCAGGCCGGGCAGGATAAGGGCGAGGGCGGTAAAACGGGTTTTGTTCATGGACTGGTTTTACTATTGAAGGCTACCTGAAAAACAGTTTGGCGGTTTCAGGTAGCCTTGGGTTTATGCGGCCTTAAGCAGGTTTATTGCCCAATCCACAAAGAGAGGATTTTACTGTTGGGACGGTAGCGGCTAGTGCTGCGGGGCGGGCTATCATCCGCAGGGCGGTAGCGACCAGCATCTTCCACTTGGATGGTCAACCAAGAGGGCTGGCGCTTAAAGGTGGCAAACTCGCGTGCTTCGATTTCACTTTGCATAATCTGCTTCACGCGGCCAAGTTTGCCGGCTGCAGCTTGCAGGGTCATGCCCGGGCGAACTCCGGAGGCGGTGCTGCAGGTCGGGCTGGAGGTTTGGAGCATGGTAATTTTGGCACGCTGGTTGATAGATGGGCTGCTGTCATCTTCCACACTTGCCTGATGGGCAATAATTTCCGTTCCGTTCGGCAGGGCAATGGCAATATAAGAGACGCCTTCGCCGTCGCTGGTGCGACGCAAGCGGGCGCGGGGGAATTGCTGTTTGACTTGGGCGGGAGTTTGGCCGAGTCGGATGCCGCCGATGCTATTGGCCTGAATCAGACATTCAGCGGCAGCAGGGGCAGACAGGGCTGCGATGAGGAGGACGGTGAGGATTGGTTTCATGGCTGGCTTTCGGTGAACGGTTAATTGATGGTTTGAATTTCAGGTAGCTTTCCCGCAGGGGGGGAGGCTACCTGAAATTTTAAACGTAGTTTCAAACTTTTACCAGCCTCACACCTATTCTGCCAAGCCGTCCAGCAGCTTCTGATGAATCCCGCCGAAGCCGCCGTTGCTCATCACGAGGATGTGGTCGCCGCTCTTGGCGTTGCTCAGGATACTTTGCACGAAAGCGTCGAAATCGTTGCCGGTGTGCAGTTTGCTGCCGAGCGGGGCAAGGGCGGCGGCTACGTCCCATTCCACGCCGCCGCCGTAGCAGAACACTTGGTCGGCTTCGGCCAGGCTTTCGGGCAGGGCGGCTTTCATGCTGCCGAGCTTCATGGTGTTGGAGCGCGGTTCGAGCACGGCGATGATGCGCGCGCCGCCCACTTTCTGCCGCAGTCCGGCCACGGTGGTGGCGATGGCGGTGGGGTGGTGGGCGAAGTCGTCATACACGGTGATGCCGCGCACGCAGCCTTTTACTTCCATGCGCCGCTTCACGTTTTGGAATTGCGAAAGCGCTTCGCAGGCTACCTGAATACTCACGCCGGCATGGCGGGCAGCGGCGATTACGGCCAGCGCGTTCAGGCGGTTGTGTTCGCCCAACAGCTGCCAGCCGATGCGGCCGACGGTTTGCCCGTGGTGCAGCACATCGAATGCGCCGTTTCCGTCCGGCTCGCCGGCCTGCCAGCCTTCTGCGCCGCCGAAGTTTTCCACCGGCGTCCAGCAGCCTTGCGCCAACACGGTTTGCAGGCTCTCTTCGCGGCCGTTGCACACAATCAGGCCTTGGCCGGGAATGGTACGCACCAGATGGTGGAACTGGGTTTGGATGGCGGCGAGGTTGGGGAAAATGTCGGCGTGGTCGTATTCGAGGTTGTTCAGAATGGCGGTGCGCGGGCGGTAGTGCACGAACTTGCTGCGCTTGTCGAAGAAGGCGGTGTCGTATTCGTCGGCTTCGATCACGAAAAACGGCGAGCGGCTGGCCGGATCGGCTTTGGGCGCCTGCGGCAGGCGGGCGGAAATGCCGAAGTTTTGCGGGATGCCGCCGATGAGGAAGCCCGGGGCCAGGCCGGCGTATTCCAACACCCAGGCCAGCATGGAGGCAGTGGTGGTTTTGCCGTGCGTGCCAGCCACGCCGAGCACCCAGCGGCCATGCAGCACGTTTTCGGCCAGCCATTGCGGGCCGGACACATAAGGCAGGCCGCGATTCAAAATGGCCTCGATTACCGGCATGCCGCGCTTGGCCACGTTGCCAACCACATACACATCGGCGGGAAATTCGTTCAGCTGTTCGGCATCAAAACCTTCGTGCACGGCAATGCCCAAATCGGCCAGCTGCGTGCTCATCGGAGGATACATTTTGGCATCGCAGCCGCTCACCTTGAAGCCCGCTTCTTGAGCGATGGCGGCCAGCCCGCCCATGAATGTGCCGCCGATGCCGATAATGTGGACGTGTTGCATAGCCGAAAGCCTTATCTGGAAATGGAAAGGCAGAATTATAACGGATTGGTGCGGCGGTGGGCACGGGCTATTCCTGTTATGCCGCAGATTAGGCTTTTAGGTAGCCTTACCGTACAGCAGGCTACCTGAAAACTATGTTCTGGCGGAATCCAAAATGGTTTCAGGTAGCCTATTTCAGCCAAACAGCCGAATAAACCCGTTGATTTGACAATAAAACCACTAAAATTTAGAATCCCGCCGTTTTGAATTGGGAAGCCGGGATGACGATGAACAAACGTGTGTTGGTGGTGTCGTATTCGCAGAGCGGGCAGTTGGCGCGCCTGAAAGAGAGTTTTCTACGCGATATACGCGGCACGGCAGGGATTGAAGTGGACGATGTGGTGCTGCAGCCGGCGCAGCCGTTTGCTTTTCCCTGGCGCTTCCTGCCGTTTTTCGATGCCTTTCCCGAAACTGTACATTTACAACCCGCCCCCATTGAGCCGCCCGTTTTGGCACACGAACGGTATGACTTGGTGGTGATTGCCTACAGCGTGTGGTTTTTGTCGCCTGCCCAGCCGATTACCGCGTTTCTGCAAAGCGCAGCCGCGCAGCGGGTGTTGCGTGATACGCCGGTGATTACATTAATCGGCTGCCGCAATATGTGGCTGATGGCGCAAGAAAAAATGAAACGCTTGCTAGCCGATGCGGGCGCGCGGCTGGTGGGCAATGTGGTGAAAATCGACCAATGCGGCAGCGCGGCCAGTTTCATCACCACGCCGCTGTGGATGTTTACCGGCAAGCGGCAAGCCGTGCATTGGCTGCCGCCTGCGGGCATCAGCGAAGCGGAAATCGCCGATGCGGCGCGTTTCGGGCAGCGCACCGCCGAAGCTTTGCAGCACGATGAAACATTAGACGAAACGCTGCTGCAACACATGGGTGCGGTGAAGATAAACGAAAAACTGATGGCCAGCGAGCGCGTGGGGCACCGCAGCTTTTTGGTGTGGGGCAAACTGGTGATGGCTGCCGGGCGCGTGTCGCCGCTCTTGAGGCGGCTGGTGTTGTGTGTGTATATCGTGTTTCTGCTGGGGATGATTCTCACCGTGGTACCGATCGGTGCGCTGCTCAAAACCCTGCTCGCTCCGCTGCGTCGCGAACAGATGCAGCGGGAACGGGAATATTATGCCGCACCGTCTGGGGAGTGAGTCGGCTTTGATATAGATATTGGGAAGAAGAAAGGCTACCTGAAAAGCAAAAACTTTTGGGGCTGTACTAGATTAGCAGATATGTTACC
>NZ_KV795510.1:0-104432 GCF_001809035.1 Eikenella sp. HMSC061C02 | reverse complement strand
TAGACTAGCATGACTGCTAATCTACGTCAGCCCCATATAATTTGCTGGCATCATCCTGCGGCTAGTTTGTGTAAAAAACGGCAACCAACAAATCAGGGTGATTTACAATTCAAAACTGATTCAGTTAAACCTGTTGGTTTCCTAATTGTAGTAAGAGTTTATTTTGCTGCTGGCTAAGGAGGAATGTCTTTGGCCAGTGGCAATATGTTGTGAAGAATTAAAGTTATGTCTGATACCGAACAGGCGCTCCGGCCAGAAGTCGTCCGGGAAAACGCGCCGCCGCCCAAGAGATACGGTGTATTTTTGCTGAATGATGATTACACACCGATGGATTTTGTAGTTGGTTTACTTACTGATATTTTCAGGCTAACTGAAAATCGGGCAGAGGCGGTGATGTTGCAAGTGCATCATGAAGGTAAAGGCTTGTGCGGTATTTACCAAAAAGATATTGCTGATACCAAGCATCAGCAAGTGCAAAACCTTGCCCGGCAGGCCGGTCATCCGCTGCTGAGTATGGTTGAGGAGGTGTGAGCCATGTTGTCGAAAGAGCTGGAAAGCATTTTGCAGGTGATTTATGCCGATGCGCGTATGCAGCGTTATGAATTTATCGGCATCGAACACTTATTACTCTCGCTGGTGCAGGAGAGCGACGAGGTGCGGGCGGTGTTAAAAAGCTGCGGTGCAAACATTCCGGTTTTGGCCGAACAGCTGGCCATCAGTATTGAAGAAAATACACCGGTGCTGCCCGAGGATTCTCCAACTGGCAGCGAAACCCAGCCCACGCTCGGCTTCCAGCGCGTGATTCAGCGTGCGATTGTGCATGTGCAGTCGGCAGGCAAACGGCAGGTGCAGCCGGTGGACGTACTGGTGGCGATTATGTCGGAAAAAAACAGCCATGCTGTGTATTTCCTGGGCTTGCAGTCGATTGGCCGCAGCGAGATTCTCAACTATATCGCGCACGGCATCGTGCCGGATCGCATAGCGGAAACAGATAAAGGCGATGAAGTTGAACAGGAAGGTGGCGAAGAGGGCAAACCTATCCGTCATGCCCTAGCCAAATATACCGTTAACCTTAATATTGAAGCACGCGAAGGGCGTATCGATCCGCTGGTTGGCCGCACCATGGAGTTGGAACGCCTCATGCAAACCCTGTGCCGCCGCCGCAAAAACAACCCGCTTTTGGTGGGTGAGGCCGGTGTGGGCAAAACCGCGCTGGCCGAAGGCTTGGCTTATCGTTTGGAGCACGGCGATGTGCCCGAAGCACTGGCCGGCGCCACTGTGTTTGCATTGGATATGGGCTCGCTCCTGGCTGGCACCAAATACCGCGGCGACTTTGAAGCCCGCATCAAAGCCGTGCTCAAAGAGCTGGCCAAAATCGAGCATTCCATCCTGTTTATCGACGAAATCCACACCATCATCGGCGCAGGCAGCACCACCGGCAGCACCATGGATGCCTCCAACCTGCTCAAACCCGCCCTCTCTAAAGGCCATCTGCGCTGTATCGGCGCCACCACCTATGACGAATACCGCGCCATTTTCGCTAAGGACCACGCCTTAAGCCGACGCTTCCAGAAAATCGACGTGCCCGAGCCCAGCGTAGCCGAAACCGTGGAAATCCTTAAAGGCCTGCAACCTGCGCTTGAAGATTTCCATCAAATCCGCTTCTCTCAACACGCCCTGAGTGCTGCCGCCGAGCTTTCGGTACGCTACCTGAACGACCGCTTCCTACCCGATAAGGCCATCGATTTGATTGACGAAGCTGCCGCCGCCCAGCGCATCCTGCCTGGTGATAAACGGCACAAAGTGATTGAGGCCGCACAGATTGAAGAAGTGGTGGCCAAAATTGCCCGCATTCCCGAGCAAACCGTATCCAAAGACGACAAAGAAGTGTTGCGCCATTTGGAGCGCAACCTGAAAAACATGGTGTTCGGCCAAGATGCTGCTATCGAAGCATTGGCTGCCGCCATTAAGATGTCCCGTTCCGGTCTGGGGTCGGCAGAAAAGCCTATTGGTAGCTTCCTGTTTTCCGGACCCACCGGCGTGGGCAAAACCGAAGTCGCCCGCCAGCTTGCCTATATTCTGGGCGTGCCGTTGCAACGTTTCGATATGTCGGAATACATGGAACGCCACGCCGTGGCTCGTCTCATCGGTGCGCCGCCCGGCTACGTTGGCTTTGAGCAGAGCGGACTGCTCACCGAAGCGGTAAACAAACAGCCCTTCTGCGTGTTGCTGCTGGATGAAATCGAAAAAGCCCACCCCGATGTGCACAATATCCTGCTGCAGATCATGGACTATGGCACACTTACCGACAACAACGGCCGCAAAACCGATTTCCGCAACGCCATCGTAATCATGACCACCAACGCTGGTGCCGAAAGCCTCAGCCGCCCCGTGCTCGGCTTCACCCGCCAGCGCATGAGCGGCGATGAGGGCGATGCGCTGAAAAAAGCCTTTACCCCCGAATTCCGTAACCGCCTGGATGCCGTGATTTCCTTTGCCCCGTTGGATACCGAAATCATCACCAAGGTAACCGACAAATTCCTGCTCGCCCTGGAGCAGCAGCTGTTGGCGAAAAACGTGGAAGCCCATTTCACCACCGGCCTACGCAGCTACTTGGCCGAGCAGGGCTTTGATCCGCAAATGGGTGCCCGCCCCATGCAACGGCTGATTCAAGACAAAATCCGCCGCCTGCTCGCCGACGAGCTCCTGTTCGGCCGCCTAAGCAAAGGCGGTGAAGTAACCATCGGCTACGATACCAAATCCGACAAAGTTACCCTTGCTTTCTCTGCTGCCAAAGCCAAGCGTGGCAAAGTGGCGGATGCCAACGGCTGATGCAGGTCGGATATGGTTTGCAGTGTAAACGTGTTGTAGCTTTGCAGAAACGCAGCTTCTTTTATGATAGCGAGGATGCGACTGCATTGAAGCTGATATTTTCAGGTAGCCTGCATTGCGCTTAGGCTACCTGAAGATTAGTTCGTGAAAGTTGTTGCTTTGTGTTTTAGCTTCATTGAAGTTTCGCTTTAGCGAAACTCACTGCGTTCGTTTTCAGGTAGCCTGCTGGTATGTAGAGAAGTTGGTGCTGGTTGATATTTAAAGGCTACCTGAAGAGTGGTTCGCAGAAATTGCGCTATTGTGTTTCAGGTAGCCTTTTCTTCTATCCTAATCCCACACAGCCATCCCACATAAAAATTGTCTGTAAGCAGTTTTCCCACCCCTTTGGGGGCTTGCCAAACCCCCGTCTTTCGGGCAAAGTTCGTCATTTTCTTGGCCACCCTTCATTTCGTTTGGCAAGCCTCTCATTATGTCTGAACCCATTCTCTCGCGGCTGGATACCCTGCTCAAAGTTGAAACGCCGGAAGCTATTGATATTTATCTGCGTCCGGCTTCGGTGTTTGCCCGTTCGCGCGCTTGGTTTGTTGATTTTATTCTCCGCGGCATTTGGCTGATGCTCTCCACTATGCTGTTTGCATTTATCTTCTCTGGTACGAATGGCGGTGATGACGGCAATATCGCTCAAGGCCTGTTCTTCTTTCTGCTATTTGTTAATATTTTCTTCACATTGTGGTTGTATTTCGTGGTGTTTGAAGTGTGCTGGAACGGGCAGACGCCGGGTAAGAAAATCTTCGGTTTGCGTGTGATCAACGATAACGGCACGCATATCTCCTGGTCTGCTTCGTTGTTGCGCAACCTGCTGCGTGTGTTTGACAGCCTGCCGTTTTTCTATGGTATCGGCATGATCTGCGGCCTGTGCAATCCTTACGGTCGCCGCTTGGGCGATATCATGGCTTCTACGGTGGTGGTGTATGTGGATAAAACGCGTGGACAGGCCGAGCGTATGGATTTAGGCAATATTGAAGCGATTACCCCGCCCGTGGCGCTCACACGCGAGGAACAACAGGCAATTTTGAGCTTTGTTGAACGCCGCCGCTATTTGAGCGCGGCGCGCACTGGCGAATTGGCGCAAATGATGGTGGGGGCGATTTTCGGCCAACAGGAAGACGAACGCAGTGCCGAGCGGTTGATATTGGGTTTGGCCAAATATTACGCGGGTGAACAGCGGAAGGAGGCGGCGTGAGGCAACTGTTTTTTGAAGAACAGCATCAGGCGTTCTGGCGCACGTTTGAGCAGGATTTGCAGCAGCTGGAAAAACGGCGCGGCAGCCTGAGTGCGCAGAAAACCGCTTTGTTTATGCAGGACTACCGCACAGTGTGCCACCATTTGGCGGTGGCCACCGATCGCTGCTATTCCGGCGGCCTTACCGATTATTTGCAATATCTGTGCGAACGCGCGCACCAGCTTTTGTATGTGGGGCAGCAGGTATCGCTGTGGGTGCGCTTCCGTGATTTCGTGATGCAGGGCTTCCCGCAGCTGGTGCGGCGCGAGAAAAAACTGGTGTGGCTGGCGCATGCGCTGTTTTACCTGCCGTTTATCGTGGCTTTTCTGCTCACGGCGTTTTATCCCGACAGCGTGGACAAAATCGAAGGCTTACAGCATGGTCCGCAATTGGCGGATAGCTATAAAGAGATGCTGGATCAGTATAGTGAGGGCACCAACCGCGAGGCGTGGCAAAATTTTTTGATGGCCGGCTATTATATTTTCAACAATATAGGTATCGCGTTTCAAAGTTTTGCCAGCGGCATTCTGTTTGGTTTGGGCACGGTGTATCTCACGGTGATGAATGGTTGGGTGATCGGCGGGGCAATGGGCTATATGACCCGCGATCCGGCCGGGCCGGCCTTTTTCTCGTTTGTGGGCGCGCACGGCGCATTTGAGCTTACCGGCATCGTGATGGCGGCGGCAGGCGGCCTGCGGTTGGGTTTGGCGCTGCTCAACCCACAGGGTTTGTCGCGGCGCGATGCCTTGCGCATTCAGGGTAAACAGGCAGTTGGGCTGATGAACGGCGGTTTCCTGATGCTGTTTATTGCCGCGTTTATTGAAGGCTTTTGGTCGCCGATTACCAGTATTCCGATGATTTTGAAAAATATTGTTTCCATAGCGATGTGGCTTCTGGTGTATGCCTATCTGCTGTATGCGGGCAGGAGGGCGGCATGAATATTTGGGAAACCCGCCTGAATTTCCGCCCGCGCAGCGGCTGGGAGGCTTTGGATTTGGGTGCGCGCCTGTTTCAGGAGCGGCTGGCGCTGTATATGGCGGTGTGGGCAACCCTGTCGCTGCCGGTATATGCGTTGGTACTGGCTTTGTGCTGGCAGCAGCCTGAATGGGGCGGTTTTTTGGTGTGGTGGCTTAAGCCGTTGTTTGAAGCGCCGGTGCTGTGGCTGATGTCGCAGCAGGTATTCGAGCCGCTGCCAACATACCGGCAATGCGTGCGCGCGGCATTTAGGCAGATGTGGCGACCGCGCTTGATTGGTGATTTAACCTGGCGGCGGTTCAGCCTGCGCCGCAGCCTGGTGCTGCCGGTTACGCTCTTGGAAGGCTTGAGCGGCAAGGCGCATCAGCGCCGCTGCAACGAATTGTCGCGCCAAAGCGGCGGTGCGGCCAGCTGGCTGGCGTTTTTCGGCATCCATCTGGAAAGTATCTTGGCTTTTGGCCTGCTTGCGATGCTGTTTTGGCTGTGGACGGGCGATCCGGCGCAAAATATTGTGGCTGGCCCGTTCGGAGGGGCGCGTTCCACCGATGCTTTGCAGCAGATTGAGGCTTTGGTGTCTTCCGGAGAAGGTTTGATTTTCCAGCATTTGCTCAATGGCATTTATGTGCTGCTGCTGTGTTTCTGGGGGCCGATTTATGTGGCCTGCGGTTTCACGCTTTATCTGAATGCCCGCACCAAGGCCGAAGGCTGGGACATCCGACTGGCTGCCCGCAAAATCCAAGACCGCCTGTTGGGCAGTAGCAGCGCGTTGTGGGCATTGGCTTTAGCTGTGTTTATCGGCTTCAGTTTTTCAGGTAGCCTGCATGCCGAACCGCTGCCCCAGCGTGAAAAGGTAGAGCAAATCCGTGATAACACTCTGCGTAAGGCGCCGTTTCAAAGCATTAAAACAAAAACCGAATACTGCTGGTTCAAATGCGATAAAGACGACGATGCTTCATCACGCCAGCTGCCGGAGCTGCCTGATGTGAAACCCCCATCGCCAGTTTGGTTTAACGCCATGATGTATGCCTTAATCGGCCTGCTGCTGGCCTTGGTGTTATGGATTTTATACCGTTGGTATCAAGCCAACGGCGGCTTCGGCTTGAGCCAGGGCGAAGAAGTGCCGGAAACCTTGTTCGGCATGAAAATTACGCCCGAAAGCCTGCCCAACGACGTGGCTTCCGCCGTGCTGGCCGAATACGAACGCGACCCGCGCGCCGCCATGAGCCTGCTCTACCGCGCCAGCCTCTCGCAAATCAGTCGCCGATACGGTCTGCCGCTGCGCAGCAGCGACACCGAAGGCCAAGTGCTCAAACGCGTACGCCAGCGACAGCCGCAGCTTTTGGACTACTGGCAGCCGCTTACCGACAACTGGGTAGAGCTGGCTTATGCCCACCGCCTGCCCGAGCGCGAAGCGGTACACAGCCTGTGCCGCCAATATCGCCAAGTGTTTGCCGGCGGGGATCAGGAATTTTCAGGTAGCCTGCGTGCCGCCGGGGAGGGTAGGGCATGAAAAACCGCCGTTCTATCCTAATCGGCTTGATTGCCATATTGCTTATCGGTGGCTTGATCGCCGTTGCCGGCCTGTCCAAGCAGGAAAGCAAAACCTGGCAGTCGCTCGATCCGCAGCAGGAAATGCGCGAAGGCTCGCTCTACGCTCTGAAAACCCTGCTCACTCGATATGGTGTGAAAAATATCCAGCACGAGCACAGTCTGTTTGGTTTAAACGAGCTCAACTCATACGACAGTAATCGACTGTTGATCGTGGCCGACAACCGCATGCGGGATAAGGAAGATGCCGAACGCCTGCTGGAATGGGTAGGGCGCGGCAATCATCTGGTGATGGCGCTCCCCAGTTATGCTGATGACAATCCGTTAAAAGCAGACGGCAAGCCGGATAATAGTGAAGATAAAGACACACTAAACTTCCGCCAAACCATGCTGCGCCACCTGCAAATCGGCACCGTGGAGCTGGAAGAAACCGACAGCAAAACCCTGCCCAATCTGCCTGCCTGCGTGAAAGCTGCCGAGCAGCGCCGCGAAGCCGCCCGCCAAATTGGCGATGAAGTTGCTTTGCAGATTGATCCGCACTGCAATGCTGGCTTGAGTAGCATCCAATTGCCCGAGGGTGCCGCGATCCAAACCTTCACCGGCTCCGGATACAGCTCTAATAGCGGCTGGGTGGTGCAAGATAGCAAACTGGTGCTGTTCCAAGGCAAAACTGGCTACGGCGCCGTGCAAACCATCCGCGTGCGCTATGGTGACGGCAGCGTATTGCTCACCTGGAACGAAGACTGGCTGGGCAATCCAAGCCGCCCTGATTTTAATCGCAATCATCTTGCCCTCTACGATCACCCCTATCTCGCCGTTTATCTGGCACAGGAAAAAGACAGCATCTTATTGGCCGACAAAGTTTATCCGTCTGATTACAGCAGCTCCGAGCCGATGATATGGAAAATGCTCAAAAGCCAGCCTGTGCTGCTGGCCATAGCCTTGGCCGCTGCCGCCATACTGCTATGGCGTATTGTGGTGCGCGTGGGCGTGGTGCAACAATTGCCGCCTGCGCCTGAACGCTACCTGAACCAGCACCTGCTCGCACAAGGCCAGTTCCTTACCCGCCACCTGAGCCGCCGTGCCATCCTCAGCGATATGCAGCGCCGACTGCTCGAAGGCCTACAACAGCGCCACCCGGCCTGGAAGCAGATGAGCAGCCGCAAACAGCTGGAGTTTTTGTGTGCCCAAACCAAGCTGCCGCCCTCCGTGGTCGAGCCTTGGATTACACCCTTGCCGGAAAAGGTCAATTTGGTGCAGTGGCTGCAAATGCTTGCCGCCCACCAGCGCATCGTGCGTAAGATAAACCGCTCGTGGTATTGAACGGCAGAGGCTACCTGAAAATATAAATGGCATGTTTCAGGTAGCCCGACCCAACCTATTTTTCAGGTAGCCTCAACCGAATTACAGGCTACCTGAAACCGAAACCTCCGATTAACCAACGAAACACATAATGCAAAAGGATGATTCGATGACGGACATCAATTTTTCCCAGCCCCACCAAGCCAGCACCAACCCCGCCATTCAGCAGGGCGTGCGTGCCATTCAAATGCTGCGCGCGCGGCTGAACGAAGTGCTCATCGGCCAACAGCAGGTGGTGGACGAAGTGCTTACCGTATTCCTGGCCGGCGGCCATGTGCTGCTCGAAGGCGTGCCGGGCACCGGTAAAACCCTGCTCGTGCGCTCGCTGGCGCAAACCTTTGCCGGCGAATTCCGCCGCATCCAATTTACCCCTGATTTGATGCCATCCGACGTTACCGGCCATTACCGCTACGATGCGCAAAACAGCCGTTTCGAGCTGCGCCAAGGCCCGGTATTCACTCACTTGTTGCTCGCCGACGAAATCAACCGCGCCCCGGCCAAAACCCAATCCGCCCTACTCGAAGTGATGCAGGAGCGCAGCGTCACGCTCGACGGCCACACCCATCATCTGCCCAGCCCCTTCATGGTATTGGCCACGCAAAACCCGATCGAGCAGGAAGGTACCTATCCGCTGCCCGAAGCCCAGCTCGACCGTTTCATGTTCAAAGTAATGATCGGCTACCCGGCTCCTGCCGACGAAGCACGCATGCTGAATGCCGTTATCAACAGCAGCAATAACGACCTGCTCAGCAGCAGCCAGCCTTCACACGTGTTCCAGCCGCAGCAAATTGAGCAGCTGAAAAAACTGGTGGCGCAAGTGGGCGTTGATCCGCAGATTATCGACTACACCGTGCGCCTAGTGGCGGCTACCCGCGACTGGCCTGCCTTATCTGTTGGCGCAGGGCCGCGTGCCGGTATCGCCCTCATCAGCTGTGCCCGCGCTTATGCTCTGTTGGCCGGCCGCGATTTCGTTACCCCCGACGACATCAAAGCCATTTGGCTGCCCGCCATGCGCCACCGCGTGCGCCTCTCCACCCAAATGGAAATGGAAGGCATCCAAGTGGAGCAGGTGTTGAACGAACTGGCCGCCTCCGTGCCCGCCCCACGCTTGTAAGGCATATTCATGAGACCATCCAGACTGCTGGTGCTGCTGTTTGCCGCCCTCGTTGCCGTGTGCATCGCCGGCTGGCTGATAGGCTACCTGAACGCAGATAACGGCCGCATCGTCCAATACATCGCCGGCGGCCTCGCCCTTCTGCTCGCCCTGGCCGCGCTGATTGATGCCTTCTGGCAGCGCCGCCAGCTTGAGCCGCGCTGGGAGCGCAGCCTGCCGCACCAGTTTATCCAAGGTCGGCCGCACGAAGTAGAACTCACGCTCACCCCGCCGGCCAAAGGCCGCTGGCGGCAGCCGCAAACCATCCTGGTGGCCGATCTGTTTCCGCCCGACTGGGACACCGACACCCCACACCTAATTATCGACACGCGGCCCGGCAGCCTTTCCACCATCCGCTACCGGCTCACCCCGCGCCGGCGTGGCCGTGCCGAATTTACTGGCATTGAATACTGGCTCGCCAGCCCACTCGGTCTGTGGCAGCGGCGGCATCGGCAGGAGCTGCCCGGTAAAGTGGACGTGCTGCCTGATTTCAGCCGCATCCTCGGTGCCGATTTAATCGGCCTGCAGCGCTGGCTTAACCTCGTGGGCGTGAAAAAACTGCCGCGCCTAGGCCTTGGCCAGGATTTCCACCAACTGCGCGACTACCAAGACGGCGACGACATCCGCAATATCGACTGGAAAGCCACCTCCCGCATGAGCCGCCCCATTGTGCGCACCTATCAAGACGAGCAAGACCAACAGCTCATCTTCTTGCTCGACTGCGGCCGCAATATGCGCCTGCAGATGGAAGGCAAAAGCCATTTCGACCATGCCCTGCAGGCCATGCTGCTGCTTTCCTACACTGCGCTCAAGCACGGCGACGCCGCCGGCCTGCTCACCTTCGCCCATCCCGTGGCCCGCTTCGTGCCGCCGCACAAGGGCATGGAGCAGCTCGGTCGCCTGGTGCAGGGCGTATTCGATATCGAGCCCTCGCAGCAGGCTGCCGATTTTGAAAGCGCCGTGAACTTATTGCTGCAAAAACAGAAACGCCGCGCCCTCGTGGTAGTGCTCTCCCATTTGAACCACGAAGACAGCCGCCATCTGCTGCAACACATCCAGCGCCTGCGCAAGCACCACATGGTTTTATTCGGCGGCCTGCGCCCGCTCGCCCCCGAAGAAGTGCGCCAACAGCCCGTGCGCAACGAAGCAGACGCCCAAGCCTACCTCGGCGCTTTGCAATACGAAAGCCACGTGGCCGAAGCCATCCGACACTTTGATGCCGCCCGCATCAACGCCATCAATGTTTTGCCCAACCAACTGAGCACCGAGCTCATCAACCGCTACCTCCAGCTCAAACGTCGTCAAGCGTGGTAGGGCAGGCTACCTGAAAGTATTTCCTGTTCTTGCTGAGGGCTGGCAATGGGCGGTAAACCGTAAACCAATATTTGTATCTGCTGTAAATTTTCAGGTAGCCTCAAATGCTAAAGAGGCTACCTGAAAATTTTAGGTAGCCCTGTCTTTAACTTCAAACACTCAAACTTATAGCTGAAACAATCATTTTCTTACAGGAGGCTGATTCTAGGCAGTGTGGGAGGGCTGTGAGGCGAGCCAATGCCGTATGAAACGAAATTGTTTCAGTCAGTGGTGCATCCAAACCCCCAAGCCATGAGCACATAAACTTTCAGGTAGCCTTTTCGATTTATGGCCAAAGAAAAACACAGCCGGTTGTGGTAACGGGCTGTGTTTGTTTCTCGAAAGATTAGTACAGTTTCGGCGGCAGCTGTTGGCTGCGCAGGCGTTTCTGCAAACGTTTTACTGCAGCGGCTTTTTTGCGTTTGCGCTCAGTAGTCGGTTTTTCGTAGGCTTCACGGGCACGCAGCTCGGTGAGCAGACCGGTTTTTTCGATAGAGCGCTTGAAACGGCGCATGGCTACTTCAAACGGTTCGTTTTCTTTTACGCGAATAGAAGGCATTTTATCATCCTTAAAATATTTTATTTGTTGCCGGGCAATGGTGCCCGAGAAAATGGTTTGATTTATCACTTTTGCACTGGCTGGTGCGGGCTGGATAAGAGCCGTGGTGGAAAAATCACCTCCTAATCGGGGCGGCTGCACCGATGATTGAGCGGTGCGCCAAAATATTAGGCAGCAGAAAGGGCTGCATATAAAGGTGAGAATTATCGCGGCTACGGTCGGATTTGTCAAGCAGGGCAAGGCGGTAGCGGCGTATGAGGGAATAAGTGTTTCGCGATAAAGCCCATGCTTGGTTTAAATCGGCAGCATGGGCTTTCAGGTAGCCTTTGCCTGCTTACTCCGGGCTAAGCCACACGGCGCTGACCATGCGGCCGGTTTGGCCGTCGCGGCGGTAGGAGAAAAAGCGGTCGCGCTCGAGCACGGTGCAATGCTGGCCGCCGTAGATTTGGCTAACGCCGGCACGGCGCAGGGTTTGGGTGGCGAGCAGATAAATGTTTGCCAGGTATTTGCCGCTGCCGATGGGCTCGAAGGCGGCTTCGGCGGCGGGGTCGGCCTGGGTGAAGGCAGCCAAAACGTCTCCGCCCACTTCAAAAGCGTCGGGGCCAATGGCAGGGCCGAGCCAGGCGAGGAGGTCGGCAGGGTCTGCTTGCATAGCGGCGATGGTGTTTTCCAGCACGCCACCGGCGAGGCCGCGCCAGCCAGCGTGGGCGGCGGCCACTACGCTGCCGGCACGGTCGCAGAGGAGTACGGGCAGGCAGTCGGCGGTCATGACGGCGCAGGCGGCGCGGCGGCTGCGGTCGAAAGCGGCATCGGCTTCCGGCGGAGCGTCAAGGCAATCGGCAGCGTGCACCACGCGATTGCCGTGCACTTGGCGCAGATAGGCCAGCGGCAGGGGAACGTGCGCCTGCACGCGGCGGCGGTTTTCGGCCACGGCGGCAGGGTCGTCGCCCACGTGGTCGCCGACGTTCAGGCTGGCGAAACGGCCTTGGCTAACGCCGCCTTGGCGGGTGGTAATCAAAGTGTGGACATTGCTTGGCGCGGGCCAATCGGCGTGCAGGAGGCTACCTGAAATTTCAGGTAGCCCTAAGCTGGCGGCAAAGCTGTTGGCGGGGAATTGGCCGTTCATGCGGTTTCATCCGGGCGCAGTTGCGGGCAGACGGCGAGGATGGCGCTGAGGATGGCTTCGCCCAGGCGCAGGGAGCGTTGGCCGTTCCAGCCGAAGTCGTCGTCGGGCAGGTTGATGTTGTCTTTGAAGGGCATTTCGAGGGTGTAGGAGAGGCAGCCGAAGGTTTCGCCCACGTAGGATTTGGCAATAGCGAGGTTGGCTTGGCCGGGGGCGGTTTTGGGGTAGCCGTGTTCGTCTTGGAAGTCGGGGCTGGCCTGGCGCAGGGCGGTTTTGAAGGCGGCTTCGAGCGCGGCGAGGCGGGCATCATAGGAAGGGTTGCCTTCGCAGCCGGCAGCGAATACGTAGGGCAAGGCTTCTTCGCCGTGGATGTCGAGGAATAAATCTACACCGGTTTCGTGCATTTTTTGGCGCACGGCATACACTTCGGGGCTGCGCTCGGGGCTGGGGTTTTGCCATTCGCGGTTGAGGTCGGCGCCGGCGGCATTGGTGCGCTGGTTGCCCAGGGCGGCGCCGTCTGGGTTCATATTGGGTACGATATAGAAGGTGGCGCAGTCGAGCAGGGCGCGGGCGGTGGGGTCTTGGTGGTCGAGCAGTCGAGAGAGCAGGCCTTCGGCAAACCATTCGGCCATGCTTTCGCCGGGATGCTGGCGGGCGATGATCCAGATTTTGAGGTCGCTGGCAGCTTGGTGGCCGATGGTGAGCAGGTTGATGTCGCGGCCTTGCGCGGTGCTGCCGAGATCGTCTATTTGGCATAGGCCGCTGCCTTGGGCGTCGCCGAGGAGGTTGAGGTGCTGCTCGTGGGAATAGGGCTCGAAATAGGCGTAATACACGCTGCCGGCCAGCGGGGTGTGTTCGATGGTGAGCACGCCGTCTTCATAATGAGTGGGCACGCGGAACCAGTTGCTGCGGTCGTAGGAGGCGGTGGCCTGATAATCTTCCCAGCCTTCGGGGTAGCTGGATTGGCCGGCGTTTTCGATGCGGATACGACAAGGTTGGTAGGCCGCTCCCTGCAGGCGGAAATAAAACCACTGGCTGAAGGAGGCGGCATTGTCGCCGCGCAGGGCCAGGCGGATATTTTGGCTGTCGGTACTGTCGATTACGCTGATGGCGCCGGCATCGAAGTTGCTGCTGATTTTGGGCATGGCAGGTCTCGCTGCTTGAGGAGGGGAAGCGGGGATTGTAATGCTTTTCAGGTAGCCTTTCTAGGGACGGTGGTGAGGGGAAAGGGCGGCGGAAACTGGATTTTTTGCGGCAGGGGCTCTAAACTGTGCAGCGGATTGGGTGGTGGCATTGCTTCGGGCAGCTTGTTTGCATCGTGCCGCTACCGTGCTTTTATATTGATTTTAAAGGAAGAGATAATGAAGATTTTGTTATTGGGCGCACCCGGTGCGGGCAAAGGCACGCAGGCGCAGTTCATCACCGCCGCTTTCGGTATTCCGCAGATTTCCACCGGCGACATGCTGCGCGCTGCCATTAAAGCCGGCACGCCGCTGGGGTTGGAAGCCAAAAAGATTATGGACGCAGGCGGCTTGGTACGCGACGACATCATCATCGGCATGGTGAAAGAGCGCATTGCGCAGGATGACTGCAAAAACGGTTTCCTGTTCGACGGCTTCCCGCGCACGCTGGCGCAGGCCGAAGCCATGCAGGAGGCAGGCGTAGTTTTGGATGCGGTGGTGGAAATCGATGTGCCTGATGAGGTGATTCTCGAGCGCATGGCCGGCCGCCGCGTGCACCTGCCTTCCGGCCGCACTTACCACATCCGCTACAACCCGCCCAAAGTGGAAGGCAAAGACGACGTTACCGGCGAAGACCTGATTCAGCGCGACGACGACCGCGAGGAAACCGTGAAAAACCGCCTGGATGTGTACCACAAACAAACTGCCGTGCTCGTCGGCTTCTACAGCCAGCTCACCGGCGACAACGCGCCCCGCTATATCAAAATCGACGGTACACAGCCGGTGGAAGCCGTGAAAGCTGCTGTATTGTCTGCTTTAGGCAAATAAGCCGGCGCAGAAGTTTTCAGGTAGCCTCCAGCCAAGTAGCAGGCTACCTGAAACTAAAAGGCTACCTGAAAAAGGAAAAGCAATGAAAAAACTATGGTTTGCAGCCTGCGTATTGGCGCTTTCCGCCGCCGCTTCGGCCGAATTGCGCGAAAACCGCTCCTACATGCCGGAAGAGGAAAAGCCGTGGGAAGAGGCTGCCGTGGTGCTGCCAGATTATCCCGATCTGCAGCGCGGCGAGTGGTTTGAGCTGTATATCAACCCCACCTACCGCAACAAAGTTTGGCTGCAGCTGCCTGTGCAGCAGGCCGCCGACCGCAGCATGCGCTATGTGCTGGCCGTGCAGCCGCAGGGCGGGCAGCCGAATATGAGCTATGAGGGCATGCGCTGCGGCGACCGCCACCTCAGATCCTTTGCCTTTGGCGACAACACCAACCGGCGCTGGATTGCTCCGCGCAATAATGTATGGCGCAAGTTCGACAGCTATGTGAACGCCAACGACCCGGTGCGCAGCCGCCTGATGGCGATTTTCTGCAACGATGGCCGTGCGCTCACTGCGCAAGAGCTCGATCAGCGCATCCGTAGTATGGGCGGGCTACACTGAGGGTGTGAACGTTTAACTTAAGATAAAAGGCTACCTGAAAACCGGTTTGGGTTTCAGGTAGCCTTTTCCCAGCCAGCCACAAATTTAGGTTAAACCCTGCTAAAGCGGCCTTGCTGCATTGTTGCCCAACCCCGATTTGCCTTACAATCGCTGTTTTCAACGGCAGAGGCCGCTATGTCTTCGTCTTCTACCCCGCACACTACAGCCAGCAGCTTGGTCTTATATCGCCGACTGTTTGGCTACCTGAAAAACTATCTGCGTATTTTCGCCCTGGCCGTGCTCGGCATGGTGGTGGTGGCCGCCACCGGGCCGATTTTCGCCTGGTTGCTTAAACCGCTGATTAATGAAGGCTTTGTAGAGAAAAATCTCTCCGCTATGCGGTGGGTGCCGCTGGCGATTATCGGCCTGTTTATCTTGCGCGGTATCTTCAACTTCATCAACGAATACAGCACCAGTTACCTCTCCGGCCACCTAGTGCAGCAAATCCGCCGCGAAATGTTTGCCAAAATGCTCAAGCTGCCGGCCGGCTATTTCAGCCAACACGGCAGCGGGCGGATTATGTCGCGCATCATGAACGATGCCAGCCAGATTACCGAGGCCGGTTTCAATGTGGTAACCGTAACCGCCAAAGACGGCATCACCGTGGTGGGGTTATTGGGCTTCCTGCTGTATCTGGATTGGCAGCTCACGATTATCACGCTGATTTTAATTCCCGTGTTGGCCTGGTGCGTGCGCCAGGTGAGCAAACGACTGCGTCAGCTTTCTCGTGAAAGCCAGCAATATGTCGGGCAGATGACGCAGGTGTTAGATGAGAGCATTACTGGCGAGCGCGTGATTAAAGTGTATGGTGGGCAGGAGTACGAGAAAAACCGTTTCGATGAAACTGCCATCAACGTGCGTCGCAATGGCGTGAAGCAAACCGCCGCCAACTCCTTCAGTACGGCGGTAACCCAGCTGATGATTGCCACTGCGCTGGCCGCTATCCTTTATTTGGCTGCCGCCCGCGCGGCTTCCGACTCGTTTAGCGCCGGCGATTTTATGTCCTTCCTTTCTGCCATGCTGATGATGTTCGATCCCATTAAGCGCATGACCGGCATTTCTTCTTCGCTGCAACGCGGCCTGGCTGCTGCCGAGAGTGTATTCAGCTTTTTGGACGAGCCAGTTGAACCCGATAACGGCACCGAAACCCTCAGCGAGCACACCGGTGATATCGAGTTGGTGAACGTGAGCCACTACTATGAAGGCGCCGCTCGCAACAGCCTCGACAACATCAATTTGCACATTCCCAACGGCAGCGTGGTGGCCTTGGTGGGTGCGTCCGGCTGTGGTAAAACCACGTTGGCCAACCTATTGCCGCGCTTCTTCGACCCCACCGCGGGCGAAGTGCGTATCGGCGGGCGCGACATCCGTGAGTACAGCATGGCCTCCCTGCGCAAACAAATGGCGCTGGTGAGCCAGGACGTGGTGCTGTTTAACGGCACGGTGGCCGAAAACATCGCCTACGGCCGTTTCGATGCCGACCCTGCCGATATTGAAGCAGCAGCCAAAGCCGCCAACGCCTGGGAATTCATCTCTGCCATGCCGCAGGGTTTGCAAACCGAAATCGGCCAAAACGGTCTCAAACTTTCCGGCGGTCAGCGCCAGCGTATCGCCATCGCCCGCGCCCTGTTGAAAAACGTGCCCATCCTGATTTTGGACGAAGCCACCAGCGCGCTCGACACCAAATCCGAACGCTTGGTGCAATCCGCACTCGATAAACTCATGCAGCAGCGTACCACTTTGGTGGTGGCACACCGCCTCTCTACCATCGAGCAGGCCGATAAGATTGTGGTGATGCACGAAGGCCGGATTGTCGAGCAGGGCAAACATGCCGAGCTGCTTGCCAAAGGCGGCCGCTACGCCGACCTCTACCGTATGCAGTTCCACGAACAGCAAGAGCAACAGGCGCAACAGGCAGAAGCCGCCGAAAGCCTATCGGGCGTGCTTTAACGCTGTTGTATAGGAGTAAAAGGAAAGGCTACCTGAAATCTTCAGGTAGCCTTTTAGTATGTTTGCAGGCAAGTGTTGCATGGATTGGATTGCAATGCTGGTATGCCGGCCAATAAGCCGGATTAGCACGCATTAAGGTTGCCTGAAATGTTCAGCCAGCCTTCCATTTAATCAATCCCAAAATTTCAGGTAGCCTGCATATTGCAACAGGCTACCTGAAAACTTCTATTCCGCTATTTCATGATGGCGCATCACCCACCAGCCGCCCCACAGGCCGAGCAAGATAAACGCACAAGCCAGCAGTGACCACCAGGCAAACGGCACACTCAAGAAATATTCCACTGTGCCGCATTGGCCGTAGCCGCGGATAATCGGCTCATACCAATCAAACAGCGGCGCACCCTGCAAGCGGAAAGTCCATGGCGCCCCGCAGGAAGGTTGCTGTTCCAGGGGCAGGCTTTGCAGATGCAGCTGGCTGATGGCCGTCCAGCCGCCCCATAGCGCCGGAATGCTTACCAGCATTGCCGCTATCGTCCGCGCCCAACGGCGCTTCAGCGGCAACAGCATAGAGAGCAGCGAAAGCAGCCCCACGAAAATAATCGACACCCGCTGGATAATGCACATCACGCACGGATCCATGCCCCGCCCATACTGCATATACAACGACATCGCCGTACACACCGCCGCCACGGCAAAGATGCCCAACAGGATTTTTCGATAAGAACCAATCATGATCTGCTTTCATCCGGCTTGCAAAATTAAGGAATAACATTATAAACCCTCCGTCGGAGAGCGCCAAACGGCAAAGGCTACCTGAAATTTGTTCAGATAGCCTTTGTTTAGTAGAGCAAGACTGTTGTGCCTGTTTAATTAAAACTTGCTTTTAATGTCGTTAATCAGTCCTTCAGCCTTGTCTTTGGCTTCAGTCATCAGTTCTTCAGCAGTTTTTTTACCTTTTCCCAGCACATCGGCTGCTTGTTTTTCCACGTCAGCAATGGCTTCTTTGGCTTTACCCACGCCTTCTTGAATCAGTCCTTCAGCCTGCATCTTGCTGCTGCCGATGGTGTCGCCCACTTCTTTTTTTACTTTGCCTACGATTTCATCAAAATTGCTCATAAAAATACTCCTTGGTGGTTGTGTGATGTAGGAACTATGACTATAAACCGTTTCTACTTGACGAGTAAAACCAATTAACCTTGCTTTACTGTTTCCGCCTGTTTTTCCTTTGCCAAGAGTCAAACCCATTTTCAAGCAGCCTATAGTGGTGGCTGCCTAGTGGAGGCTACCTGAAAATTATTCAGCTATATTTTCAGGTAGCCTTATTGTATGCCGCAAAGGCTACCTGAAAGCAGTTAATACCTTTGTTTATCATGCTTAATTTGTTTGCTAAATCCATATTGCCGGCACTTGGGAGATAATTCCGGCAAGCAAGTTTTAATCTATGCAATATTTCGCACAAGCCGGCAAAATAGGCTACAATCGCCCCGTTTTCGACCACCCTCCAATATAAAGGTTGAGCCATGCTAACCGGTAGTCTTGTCGCCATCATCACTCCGATGCGTGAAGATGGCAGTGTCCACTACGAACAATTCCAACGCCTGATTGATTGGCATGTTGCCAACGGCACCGATGCCATTGTCGCCGTTGGTACCACCGGCGAGAGCACCACGCTCAGCGTGCCGGAAAAGATTGAAGTGATCGAGGCAGCCATCCGCTTTGCCGACGGCCGCATTCCGGTGATTGCCGGTACCGGTGTGAACAGTACCAGCGAAGCCATCGAGCTGTCTCGTGCGGCAGTTGGCTCCGGCGCGTATGCCACGCTGTCTGTGGTGCCGTACTACAACAAACCGCCGCAGGAAGGCATCTACCGCCACTTCGCTGCTATTGCCGAAGCGGCGGATATTCCGATGATTGTGTACAACGTGCCTGGCCGCACTGTGGTCAACATGAACAACGATACCGTGTTGCGCCTGGCTGAAATCCCCAACATCATCGGCATCAAAGAAGCCAGTGGCGACATTGGCCGTATGGTGGATCTGATTAACCGCGTGCCCGAAGATTTTGCTATCTATTCCGGCGATGACCCCACCGGCATGGCTGCCATGCTGTGCGGCGCACACGGTGTGATTACTGTAGCCGGTAATGTGGCGCCCAAGCTGTTTGCCGATATGTGCCGTGCCGCATTGGCCGGTAATCTGGCTGAAGCTCGTGCGCTGAACGCCAAACTGGTGCCGTTGTATCAAGAAATGTTTTGCGAGCCCAGCCCGGCCGCGCCGAAATGGGCGCTGGAAAAACTGGGCTTGTGCAGCCGTGCTGTACGCCTGCCGATGGTCAGCCTGAGCGAAACTGGTCAGGCACGAGTGAGCGCTGCATTGCAAAAACTGCAACTGATTTAATTGGATTTAATTACAAGTTTCAACCCTGAAGGACATAGCTGCATGAACGTATTCAAACTGCCCGCCGCCTTGTTGATGGCCAGCCTGGTGGCCGGTTGCGCTACTAAAACCGAAACGCCAAAGTTGGACTACCAAACTGAAAACCGCAAAGTGGTGAGCTTGGAAGTGCCGCCCGATTTAGACAACCCTTCGCAAGGCAATGTATATAACCTGCCAGCCGGCGGATCGGTGCGAGCCAGCGATGTTGCCCGCAGCCAGCAGGCTGCTGCCAATAAAGCGGGTTCGCCGGTGTTGGCTGAGGTGAAAAACATCACCATGCAGCGAGAAGGTGGTGAGCGTTGGCTGAACATTGCCAACAAAAACCCGGCCGAAGTGTGGCCACTCTTGCACGCTTTCTGGCAAGAGCAGGGCTTCGTGATTGCCCGTGAAGAGCCGGGTATCGGTCTGATGGAAACCGATTGGGCGGAAAACCGCGCCAAACTGCCACAAGACGGCCTGCGCCGCCTGTTTGAACGCGTTGGCCTGGGCGGTGTATATTCCACCGGCGAGCGCGACAAATTTACCATCCGCCTCGAGCGCAACAGCAAAGGTGGTACCGATGTATTCTTCACCCATCGTGGCATGAAGGAAACCTACGCTGACCGCAACAAAGACACCACCATGTGGCAGCCCTCGCAGCGTGATACTGCTTTGGAAGCCGCCTTGCTCGGCCGTTTCATGCAGTATTTGGGTGCGGACGAACAGCAGATTGAACAGGCGCTGAAACAGCAGCAATCTGCCGCTCCGCGCAGTGGAGATTTGGCCACATTGGAAAACGGCCATCTGATTTTGCGTGGCGACCAAGCCCGTAATTGGCGCCGCGTCGGCCTCGCGCTTGACCGTATTGGTCTGAGTGTTACTGCCCAAAACACCCAGCGCCAAGCCTATTTGGTTCAGGTAGCTCCTGCCGAAGGCGAAGCCGTGCGTACTGAGCAACCCGGTTTCTTCGGTCGTCTGTTTGGCCGCAGCAGCAAACCTGCTGAGCCGCAGGCACGGCCCGAATTTGTAGTGACCGTACAGCCGCGGGGCAACAATGCCAGCCAATTAGTATTGTCTAACAAAGATGGCAGCCCTTACCAAGGCGCAGATGCACAAACCTGGCTGAGCCGCCTGTATAACGAGCTACGCTAATAACACAATGAGAAAGCAGCCTTTAATGCAGATTAAAGGCTGCTTCTGTGCTTATTGGTTAAGGCAGGTAGGGAAAAGAAGCCGCTAGCAAAATGATATTTCAGGTAGCCTTATCGTGTGCAATTAGGCTACCTGAAAATATAAGAGTCAGCGGAGTTAGAGTAGGACGATCAGTTTGGTTGTGCTCCGTAACCGAAAATTAACTAAACATAGCCGAAACGTTCGTGTTGCCCGCTGTTTACCCTGTTGGTGGCATACACGCCTTAGCAGGTATCTCAAAACTTTAATATTGTTTGAATGTAAGCGATAGTTTGTATTCCCTTTTTATCTATAGAACTTCCAATATTTTAGGCACTCCTCCCTAGCTTCTTATCTCTCATACCACTATGAATAAAACCAGACGCTACCTGAAACTTACCGCGCTATTTACCATCTTGTTTATTCTGTTGCTGCTTGCCGGCAATGTTTTGTTTATTCTGAAACACTCCATCGCTGCCGTGGCTTGCTTTCTGGCCGCCTTTCTGTGTGTAGCCGGGCAGATGGCGTCGCTGGCCAAGTTTTTGCGTGAAAAACAGCTGATTGCTGCCCAACAAATGCAGCAGGTTGCTTCTCAGCAGCTGGAAAGCGAAGCTCAAGCGGTCGACAAGGAGACATCGTGAAAGAATTGGTATTAGCTAGCGGCAATGCTGGTAAATTGCGTGAATTCAATGCCCTGTTTACCGAACTCGGCTGGCGGGTGCGGCCGCAGTCAGATTTTGCCGTGCCCGAATGCCCGGAGCCGCATGTGAGTTTTGTGGAAAACGCGCTGGCCAAGGCGCGACATGCCAGCCGACATAGCGGTCTGCCCGCGCTGGCCGACGATAGCGGCATTTGCGCTCCCGCCCTAAACGGCGCGCCGGGGGTGCTCTCCGCACGCTATGCCGGAGCGGAACCGCGTTCTGATGCAGCCAACAATGCCAAACTGAGCGCCGATTTAGCGATGCAGGCCAACCGTGCCGTGTATTACGTTTGCGTACTGGTTTTGGTGCGCCACGCTGATGATCCGCAGCCGCTGATTGCTGAAGGTGTGTGGCATGGGCAATGGCAGGAACAAGCAGCTGGGAGCAACGGCTTCGGCTACGACCCGCATTTCTACCTGCCCGAATTACAGCAAACTGCCGCCCAGCTTGCGCCGGACACCAAAAATCAACTTAGCCACCGTGCCCAAGCTTTGCGGCAACTGGCAGCAAAAATACGTGCCGGGTTTTAACGCGATGAAATATCAGTTATCCCTTTCGCTGGCCAAAGGCTACCTGAAAACGAACGCTGTGAGTTTCGCCAAAACGAACGCTGTGAGTTTCTGTGGAGCTAAAAAGAGCGAAGCAAATTCTGCCAAAATCGGTATGGTTGGCTGTGCCATGTTGCTGGCCGCCTGTTCTACCTTGCCTGCCAGTGCCGAACCTGTCAGGAGCAACAGCATCAGCGGCGAAGTGGTGCGCGTGTGGGACGGTGATACGCTGCATCTGCAAGACGGCTCTGGCCACCGACATAAAATCCGCCTTGCCGGTATCGACGCGCCAGAATTGGAGCAAGCCCAGGGCAAAGCCTGCCGCGACCGTTTGGCCGGGCAAGTGCTGCATCGGCAAGTGCAGGCCGCAATCGTGGATACCGACCGCTACGGCCGCAAAGTGGCACAAATCCGCCTGAACGGCCGTGATATTAACCGGCAGCAGGTGGCCGACGGCTGTGCCTGGCACTACCGCCGCTACGCCCGAGAATGGCAGAGTGAGGCTGAATATGCCGCTTATGCCGAAGCTGAGGTGCAAGCCAAAAACCAGCGGCTCGGCCTATGGCGGCAAGCTTCTCCGCAGGCACCGTGGCAGTTTCGTCACCGGCAGCAACAACAGTACCGGCATTGAGTAGGCTACCTGAAAACGAACGTAGTGAGTTTCGCTAAAACGAACGTAGTGAGTTTCGCTAAAGCGTAAGTCTCAACGAAGCTAAAACGAGGTTGCAGCAAAGTAAAAAATGAAAGGGATGGGCTTGGCCAAAACTAGATAGCTGCTTAATCAAAATCGTTCGCAATAAAACTCCTATCCCTGCCAGCACAATGCTATAATTCGCAAATTTTTCCGCCGCCGTGCGGGTTCACTTTATTCAGAAAGACAATATGGCAGCCTTCAACACACAAAAAGTCCTGTCCGTACACCACTGGACCGACGCCTATTTCACCTTCACTTGTACCCGCGACGACAGCCTGCGTTTTGAAAACGGCCAATTCGTCATGGTCGGCCTGCTGGTGGACGGTAAGCCCCTGATGCGTGCCTACAGCGTGGCTTCAGCCAACTGGGAAGAGCATCTCGAGTTTTTCAGCATTAAAGTGCCGGATGGCCCGCTCACCAGCCGCTTGCAGCACCTTAAAGTCGGCGACGAAGTGCTCATCAGCAAAAAGCCTACCGGCACTCTGATTTGCGGCGATTTAAACCCCGGAAAACACCTCTATCTGCTCTCCACCGGTACCGGTATCGCCCCGTTCTTGAGCATCACTAAAGATCCAGAAGTGTATGAGCAATTTGAAAAAGTCATTCTCGTGCATGGTGTGCGCTATAAAAAAGACCTCGCTTACTATGACCGCTTCACCCAAGAGCTGCCTAACCACGAATACTTGGGCGAAATGATTCGCGAGAAACTGATTTACTACCCCATTGTTTCCCGAGAGGAATTCGAACACCAAGGCCGACTTACCGATTTGATGCGGAGCGGCAAACTGTTCGAGGATATCGGCCTGCCGCCGATTAATCCGCAAGATGACCGCGCCATGTTGTGCGGCAGCCCGGCCATGCTCAAAGACACCAGTGATGTGCTCAACAGCTTCGGTCTTACTGTGTCGCCCAAAATGGGGCAGCGCGGTGATTATCTGATTGAACGCGCGTTTGTGGACCAATAAGGTTTAAATGTTTGAGTACACCAAAAAGGCTACCTGAAATTTTCAGGTAGCCTTTTTGGTGGAACCTTCACATGGGGAGATATCGGCTGGTGTGTGCGCGTTTCTGCGTGTATTTGTTCCGAGCAGCCAAACGGTGTACATGATGTTGGCGGCGCAGGTTACTGGTACGGTGGTGGCGCAGGTTCAACAGTCGCCGGTGGCAGAGAAAGCCATGCGACTGTTGGAGCAGAAATTAGATGAAGCACTAGCCGAGAAACAGCAAGCGAATTAAGGAGCCAGAATCAAGCAACAGGTCACTTACGGGTGACCTGTTTTATTGGAGACACAAAATGTTGAACGTAGAACAAGCGGCGGAGCGCCTGTTTCTTCACCCAGAAACTGTCCGCCTCAAAGCTCGGTCACGGGAAATCCCTGCCTATAAGAAAAATGGGAAGTGGTACTTCTTCGCCGACGAGCTAGACGAGTACATCAAATCAGGGAACAATGTAGCCTTGCAAGAGGCTGCACATGAAAGGAGTATTGCATCATGTCCAGTCGTAAAAGCATCATCAACGTCTATAAAAGGAAAGGGCGGCGCGGTTGGTACTACGCGTTCACCGCGCCGGACGGTCAACGAATACGCCGCTATGCTCAAACTGACGACGAACAGCAAGCCAGGGAATTAGCTGCCAAGCACTACAACAGCGCGTTTGAGACCCAGCGGTTGGGAGTCCAGGTCGAGCATTCATGGCCGGAGACCGTAGTAGAGTGGTTGAAGGAAAACCCCCGCAAGCAGCAAGACTACAACACCTTGCTGTTTTTACGTTGGTTAGACCCGCACCTAGGTCATCTAAATATCTCGGAAATTGACCGTGAAGTCCTGCGGCAAGTGAGAGATGCCAAAATGGCTGAAGGTGTCAAACCCAGAACCGTGAATGCCTACCTGCAACAAATTAGGTTGGTGCTCCGCGCAGCCCATGAATGGGGTTGGCTGGATCGCCTACTGAAATTCACGATGCTGGAGGAACCAAAACGTCGGGAACGTTGGCTGACCTCGGATGAGAAAGAAAGATTGTTCGCCGAGTTGCCTGACCACCTGATTCCAGTGGTGAGATTTGCATTGGCTACGGGGTTGCGTATGAGCAACATCACGCAGATGCAGTGGTCACAAATCGATCTTCAGCGACAGACGGCGTGGGTATTCGCCGATAAAACCAAGTCGGGCAGACCGATTGGCGTACCTTTAAATCAGGAAGCAATGGAGACGCTGCAATCGCAGATGGGTAAACATCCGGAAGCGGTCTTCACGTTCCGGGGTAAACCAATCAAGCGAGCGAATCAAGCAGCATGGAGAAAAGCCAGAGATAGGGCAGGACTGTCAGATTTCAGATTTCATGATTGCCGGCACACTTGGGCGACCAACCACGTCATCTCCGGCACACCCATCTACCAACTGAAAGAACTAGGTAGCTGGTCAAGTATGGAGATGGTACAAAAATATGCTCACTTGAACGTCGAACACCTGAAAAAATTCGCTGATAACGCGTCCCGTTTTGGCACCAGTGTGGCACCAGTTGAAAACCAAGCGGTACAAAAGAAAAAACAGCCAGCGTAACTGACTGTTTTTGTGTATCTAATTGGTCGGAGTGAAAGGATTCGAACCTTCGACCCCTTGCACCCCATGCAAGTGCGCTACCAGACTGCGCCACACTCCGACTTCCGAAAGAAAGTAATTTTAAGCTGTTTTTTGCGGCTTGGCAAGGGCTGCTTCGATTTTTTCTAAAACAACCTGCAAATCCTGCCGAACCTCTTCAGCAGTGGCCGCGGGGCGGTTTAGGCTGTCGTGGCCGTTTAGATTGAAACGGTCGATGTAGGTGGGGAAACTGCCGCTTAATTTTCGGATTTTCACCACATCTTGCCGGGTGTATTGGTTACCGCCATGGCCGATCACTACGCCATTATCTTGCTGCCATTGGAAGAATTGCTCGGGCTGGATATCGGCCAGATAGCATAACTCTTCCAGGCTGAAATAGCGTTTAACCGGAATGGGCGGCAGGGCGCGTTCAGTTTTGTTTGCCATAGTGGTGTTCCACCATGCCTTTGAGTTTTTGGCTGGCGTGGAAGGTTACCACCCGACGGGCGGTAATCGGAACTTCTTTGCCGGTTTTGGGGTTGCGGCCTGGGCGCTGCGGTTTGTCGCGTAGTTGAAAGTTGCCGAAGCCGGAAATTTTGATTTCTTCGCCGCGTTCTAAAGTGGCACGGATTTCTTCGAAGAATAGTTCAACGATTTCTTTTGCGTCGTTCTTGCTGATATTGCTGACTTTTTCTACCAGAATATCGGCTAATTCTGCTTTGGTGAGTGTCATTGGGTTTACCTCTAAGTTGCTAAGTTGCGGATTATCGCTAATTACTTTTTAGAAATCAAGCGAATGCTGGGGTATATGAGAAAATCTGTAGAACAGGGCGGCATATTGTGTGGCAATCTGTGCATTATGCCTATCCACAGTGGGTTTCGCTGTGAGCTGCCATAGCGCAGGCTACCTGAAAAATGGCTGTATTTTTATATTTGCAGCCAAGCTTGCAGTGCAGCCGGATTTTCGATGGTTAGCCAAGCGGTATTAGCAGTGGCAGCTTGTACAGGGGCGGTGGTGTGGTGCAATACGCTGTGCCGGAAGTAGTGTAGCTTGACTTGGCTGCCGATTTTTTGTTGCTGCCATTGGGTAGCAAAATCGTTGGCGGCATAGCCATTAATGGCGATGATGCGGTCGCCAGGGGCTAGGCCGGCATGTTCGGCACTGCTGCCATTGAGTACGTGGCTGATGGTGATGTCGCTGCCGTTTTGCTGGAAGCGGACGCCGAAGTCATTGGCTGGCAGAGTAGGTGGTAGCGGCCCACAGCCACCGTTATGTGAGGGCGGCAGGGGTAGCCAGTGCAGGCAGAGGCCGGCGTGGGCGAGGGCGGTTTCGAGCGGCAGTGGCCGGGTGTTGCGGATGAGTTGGTTGAACAAATTGCGCAAGTCAAGGCCGATGATGGTTTGGGCAAGCTCTTCCCATTCGGTTTCATCCAGCGGTTGTTTTCTGGTCAGCCAGTCTTGATAGAGGGCTTGCATGATGCTGTCGAGGCTGTGCCGGCTTTGCTTGCGGATGTGGAGGTCGAGGCAGAGGGCGGCTAGGGCGCCTTGCTGGTAGTAGCTGGTGATGGCGTTGGGGCTGTTTTCGTTTTGTTTGTAGTATTTGTCCCAGGCGTGGAAGCTGGATTGGGCGAGGGTTTGCCGTCGATGGCCGGGGTTGCGGTGCACACGGGTGATGGTTTTGGCTAAGAGCTCGAGATAGGCAGCGGGGCTGATTCGACCGCTGCGCACGAGGAATAGGTCGTCGTAATAAGATGTAATGCCTTCGAATGCCCATAAAAGCTCGGTGTAGGCTTCTTGGTTGAGGTCGGATTGGGCGAGGGCGGCAGGTTTGATGGATTTGACGTTCCAAGCATGGAAGTATTCATGAGAAATCAGGCCGAGCAGCTGGGTATAGTTGGTAGAGGCTTCAGCAAGGTTGTTTTCAGGTAGCCAGCTGCGGTCGGCGAGCAGGGCAGTAGATGATGTGTGTTCGAGGCCGCCGTAGATGTGGTCGCCCAGATGCAGCAGGAAGGTGTAGTGCGCAAACGGGGCGGGGTTGGGGAAGAATTGGAGTTGGGCGGTGCAGATGGCTTGGGTGTCGGCTAGCAGGCGTTGGCGGTCGAAGTCGGGGTAGTGGCCGCTGAGGACGATGCGGTGTGGAATGCCGGCAGCGGTGAATTCGAGAATTTCGAGAGTGCCGGCTTCCAGCGGGCAGTCGATGAGGTGGCGGTAGTTGTCTGCTTGGTAGAGATGGTCACCTAGTCTGGGCAGAGCGGTGGCGGTTTGCCATTGGCTGGGGAAACAGAGTTCGACTTGGTGTGGCTCTTCAGTGTGTGAGGCTACCTGAAAAAACAGGGTGGCGCCGTCGAAGAAGGTGCGTTCGCTATCTAAATAGCAACCGCGCACGGAGAGATCGAAAGCATAAACATCGTATTCGATGATCCAGTCGCCGGGTGTATTTTCTTCGGCCTGCCAGATATTTTTGCTGATAGCTTGTAAATCGGCAGCTTGGCCGTTGCAGCTGGCTTCAATGCGGACGATGTGCCGGGCAAACTCACGAATCATATAGCTACCGGGCACCCAGTTGGGTAAGGTGAGGCGAACGGGTTGGCTGCCGTGGTGGCTGAAACGCAGGCAAACACGGAATAGATGTTGTTTGGGTAGCGGGGTAATAGTGTAGTGAGGCATTTATTTATTCGGTTTTGATTGAAAGGGATATGGCGTTTTCAGGTAGCCTGTTTTGCGAAAAATGAAAAGATGTGTGTATTTTTGTGGTTATAGTGTGTGTTTTGCTTTAAAATATACCGCTTAAACTGCGCGCAGTCTATCGCTATATGGCTTGCGGTGGTTTCTTTCTATATAAATTAAGAAAATCGGATGTGCCGGCCTGCATGGGTTTGGCTGAACCGGTGTTGAAGAAGAGTACAGCCATCTTTATGGAGGTTTTTCATGGAAACACAAACCTATAACTACAAAGTAGTGCGGCAGTTTGCCGTGATGACAGTGGTTTGGGGTGTGGTTGGGATGTTGGTTGGGGTAATCGTGGCGGCACAGCTCTATTTCCCACAACTGAATCTGTCTGAGGTGGGACCATGGTTCCATTTCGGTCGTTTACGCCCGCTGCACACCAATGCTGTTATTTTTGCATTCGGCGGCTGCGGCCTGATCGCCACATCTTATTATGTGGTGCAGCGCACTTGTAACGCCCGCTTGTATGGCGGCTGGCTCCCAGCCTTTACCTTTTGGGGCTGGCAGCTGGTGATTGTGCTGGCGGCGGTTACTCTGCCAATGGGCTATACACAAGGCAAAGAATATGCCGAATTGGCTTGGCCGATTGATATTCTGATTACTCTGGTTTGGGTGGCTTATGCCATTGTGTTTTTCGGCACGCTCGCTAAACGTAAAGTAAAACACATTTATGTAGCCAACTGGTTTTACGGCGCATTCATTTTGGCCGTGGCACTGTTGCATGTTGTCAACAGTTTAGCTGTGCCTGCCGGCTTGTTCGATATGACCTCCTACCCCATCTACGCCGGCGCGATTGATGCCATGGTGCAATGGTGGTATGGCCACAATGCCGTAGGCTTCTTCCTCACCGCCGGCTTCTTGGGCATGATGTATTACTTCGTGCCTAAACAAGCAGGTCGACCTGTGTACTCATACCGCTTGTCTGTGGTGCACTTTTGGGCGCTGATTTTCACCTATATGTGGGCTGGCCCGCATCATCTGCACTACACCGCACTGCCAGACTGGACGCAGTCTTTGGGTATGGTGTTGTCGCTGATTCTGTTTGTGCCCTCTTGGGGCGGCATGATCAACGGTATCATGACTCTTTCCGGCGCGTGGGACAAACTGCGCACTGACCCGATTCTTAAATTCCTCGTGGTTTCTCTCTCCTTCTACGGTATGTCTACCTTTGAAGGCCCGATGATGTCGATTAAAACCGTAAACGCCCTGAGCCACTATACCGACTGGACGGTTGGCCACGTGCATGCTGGTGCTTTGGGTTGGGTAGGTTTTGTGACCATGGGCTCGATTTACTATCTGATCCCGCGCCTGTTCGGCCAGAAGGAAATGTACAGTACCAAAATGGTGGAAGCGCATTTCTGGATCGGCACAGTGGGTATTGTGCTGTATATCGCCTCCATGTGGATTGCCGGTGTGATGCAGGGTTTGATGTGGGGCGCGTTGAACGAAGACGGTACGCTTACCAATCCTGATTTCGTTGCCTCGGTTCGTGAAAGCATGCGCTTTTATCTGATCCGCTTATCCGGTGGTCTGTTGTATCTGGTGGGTATGGTATTGATGGCATACAACGTTTACCGCACCGCAGTAGCGGGCAAGCCGGTGGATGCTGCTATTCCTGCTCTCACACAGAACCAACAGCACTAAAGCTATAAAATCAATAGAAATCAAGAACAGGCTACCAAAATGCAACTGCAAAAACTTGCCGAAGAAAAAGTAGGCTACCTGATTGTGTTTACCTTTCTGCTGATCAGCGTTGGGTTGTTTGTTGAGGTTGTGCCGCTGTTTTTCAGCCCAACCGTTACTCAGCCAATCCCAGGCGTGAAGCCCTATACAGCGCTTCAGGTGGCTGGCCGAGATATTTATATCCGTGAAGGCTGCTACAACTGCCACTCCCAAATGATCCGCCCCTTCCGTGCTGAAACCGAGCGCTATGGCCATTATTCTGTGGCCGGTGAATCGGTGTACGATCATCCGTTCCAGTGGGGCTCCAAGCGTACTGGTCCAGATTTGGCTCGCGTGGGTGGCCGCTATTCCGATGAATGGCACCGCCGTCACCTGATTAATCCGCGCCAAGTAGTGGCAGATTCCAATATGCCCGCTTTCCCATGGTTGGCACGAAACCGTGTGGATGGAGAAACTGTGGCCAGCCATATGCGTGCCCTGCGCAGGGTAGGTGTGCCTTATAGCGATGAGGAAATCGCCGCTGCTCCGGCGCAGGTGGAAGGCAAATCCGAGATGGAAGCGGTCATCGCTTATCTGCAAGGCTTGGGTTTGGCACTGAAAAATACCCATGAAGTAAGAAAATAAGGCAGTTTCATGAGCGAAGTGAATCTGGTTCGGGTTATGTACACCGTCATCTGCTTCTTGTTTTTTATGGTGGTGCTTGGTATTGCCTATTATGGCAAATTCAAAGCGCACTATGATGAAGAGGGACGGCGCATCATTGATGATGATGATTCGGTATAACAATAACCAGATTCCTTAGACCGTGAACACGGAGCACAATAATGAATACATCCCACTTTACTAGCAATTTCTGGAACTACTACATCGCCGGCATCGTCGTGATCAGCTTTATTGGGCTGATATGGCTGATTTTGTCGCAAAATAAGGTTAAGCTACCGGCCAAAGGCGAAGATGTAAAAACCACTGGCCACAGTTGGGACGGCATCGAGGAATATAATAATCCGCTGCCTCGCTGGTGGTTTTATCTCTACATCCTGATTTGGCTGTTCTCCATCGGCTACCTGTATGTTTATCCTGGTTTGGGCGACTACAAAGGCTCATTTGGCTGGACCAGCAGCAACCAGTATGAGAAAGAAATGGAGACCGCCAATGCCCAGTTTGCACCTGTATATGGAAAATTTGCCGATATGCCGGTGGAGCAAGTAGCAGCAGACCCGCAGGCGCAACGCTTCGGTAAAAACCTATTCGATACCTACTGTATCCAATGCCACGGCTCAGATGCCAAAGGTCAAACCGGTTTCCCCAACCTCACCGACAACGACTGGTTGTGGGGTGGCTCACCTGAGCAAATCCGGCAAACCATCGCCAAAGGCCGTGTTGGCATTATGGCGCCTTGGGGCCCTGCCTTGGGTGAAGAAGGCGTGAAAAACGCTGCTCATTATGTACTGTCTCTTTCCGGCGCATCGCATGATGAAGAACGTGCCAAACGTGGCGATGCCATCTTCCACGGTCCGCCCGCCAACTGCTTCGTTTGCCACGGCGATAAAGGCCAAGGCGTGCAGGGAGCCGGCCCGAACCTGACTGATAAAGTTTGGTTGTGGGGTGGCAGCGAAAGAGCCATTGTGGAAACCATTACTAACGGTCGCCACAGCCAAATGCCGGCATGGGAAGGATTCTTGGATGATAACAAAATCCATATCTTGACTGCCTATGTGTGGGGTAAAGCCAATCCGAACGGCGCCGCCAAACCCACAGCGGCAACAGCATCTGCTCCCGCACCAGCTGCTGCTTCCTCAGCCAGTGCAGCTTCTGCCGCCTCGCAGCCTGCGGCTAAGTAAGAGAGTGTCCATTCGAAGGCTACCTGAAAAAGCCAAGGCATTTTTCAGGTAGCCTTTCCTATACACCGCGTTTACAATATAGCCAAATTCTCTTTACAGGACATAAGTCATGCTAGATATCCAACTTCTCCGTACCGATGCCGCCGCTGTAGCCGCCAAACTGGCACAACGCGGGTTTGTTTTTGATTCTGCCGCCTTCGACGCATTGGAAGCTCAGCGTAAGGCTCTGCAAATGCGTACCGAAGAGCTGCAATCCCGACGCAACAGTGTGTCCAAACAAATCGGTGCGCTCAAAGGGCAGGGCAAACATGCCGAAGCCGAAGCAGCTATGGCCGAAGTAGCACAGATCAAAACCGATTTGGAACAGGCTGATACCGACTACCAAGCCGTACAGGCACAAATCGATGCCTTGCTGCTAGGTATCCCGAATTTACCGCACGAGAGCGTGCCAGCCGGCAAAGATGAAACTGAAAACGTGGAAGTGCGCCGCGTAGGTACTCCGCGTCAATTTGATTTCGAAATCAAAGACCATGTGGACTTGGGCGAAAAGCTCGGCCTCGATTTTGAAACTGCTGCTGCGCTTTCCGGTGCCCGCTTCAGCCTGATGAAAGGTCAGGTTGCCCGCCTGCACCGTGCCTTGGCGCAATTTATGCTCGACACCCACACCCAGCAGCACGGCTACACCGAGTGCTACACCCCTTATATCGTCAGCGATAGCACTCTCATCGGTACTGGCCAGCTGCCCAAATTTGGTGAAGATTTGTTCCATGTTATCCGCGGTGGTGATGAGAGCAAAACCAAGCAGTACCTCATTCCCACAGCCGAAGTAACTCTGACCAACACCGTGCGCGAGCGCATCCTGCCGACCGATGCCTTGCCTATCAAACTCACCGCCCACTCGCCCTGCTTCCGTAGCGAAGCCGGCTCGCACGGCAAAGACACGCGCGGCCTTATCCGCCAGCACCAATTTGATAAGGTAGAAATGGTGCAAATTGCTCACCCCGACCACTCCTACGCCGCACTGGAAGAAATGGTCGGCCACGCCGAGCGCATCTTGCAACTGCTCGAACTGCCTTACCGCGTTATTACCCTGTGTACCGGCGATATGGGCTTTGGCGCCGCCAAAACCTACGATTTGGAAGTGTGGGTGCCCGCGCAAAATACCTATCGCGAAATCTCCAGCTGCTCCAACTGCGAAGATTTCCAAGCCCGCCGCATGAAAGCCCGCTTCAAAGATGAAGATGGAAAAAATCGCTTGGTGCACACCCTGAATGGTTCCGGCTTGGCGGTAGGCCGTACCTTAGTGGCGGTACTGGAAAACCATCAAAACGCCGACGGCAGCATCAGCATCCCTGTTGCCTTGCGCCCCTACTTGGGCGGCGTGGATAAGCTCGTCCCCTAAGCCCAAAGGCTACCTGAAAACCTATTTTTGGTTTTTCAGGTAGCCTTCATGTCATGCCAATTAGCTGATTAGATGATAGATTTACACTGCCATTCCAATGTTTCAGATGGTGCTCTGCCACCACGCGAAGTGGTGAAACTAGCGCACGCCAATGGCTGCACCTTGCTCGCGCTTACCGACCATGACCATACCGGCGGTCTGGCTGAAGCACGTCAGGAAGCGGAAGCCTTGGGCATCCGGCTGATAAACGGCGTGGAAATCTCCGTGAGTTGGCGCAAACGTACCATTCATATTGTCGGTCTCAATTTCGATGAAACCGATACCGTGCTACAAAACCTGCTGGCTAGGCTGCGCCGCGGTCGGTTGGAGCGTTTTCTGCGTATGGCGGAAAAGCTTGAGAAGAAAGGCCTCGCCGGTGCCTGTGAGGGCGCACTTGCGCTGGTGCCAAACCGTGAAATGGCCAGCCGCACCCATCTGGCGCAATGGTTGATGGAACAAGGCCATGTGCGCAACAAACAGCAGGCTTTTAAAAAATATTTAGGTGATGGCAAGCCCGGCTATGTGAGGCATGAATGGGTTACGCTCGAAGAAGCTGTGGCTGCCATTCTGGGCGCAGGTGGCATTGCTGTTGTCGCTCACCCCATTCGCTATGGTCTCTCCGCTACCGCGCAACGTAATTTATTCACTGAATTTAAAGCGCTGGGTGGACAGGCTATTGAGGTACACAGTAGCACGACCGACTTGAACGACCGCCTCAACTATGCCCGCCTCGCTGAGCAACACGGCTTTCTGGCCAGCGCTGGTAGCGATTTCCATCGCATAGGCGACTTCGGTAGCGGTCGCCTCGGCGCCTGCCCACCACTGCCCGAGCGCTGTCGGCCGGTTTGGCAAGAATTTTGCTTGTAGGACTTCATTCACGCACTAATACTTTGTGCACGGGAAAACGATATAAGGAAATGAATCATGATTAAACAGTTTGAAATCAACAACTATGTGAGAAAGCAGCTGCAAGACTACCTTACTGAGAAAAAGCTCACGCTGGAGCAGGCCATGGCCGAAGAAACCAGCAATAACGAAATTGCTGCCATCGTACATGCCGGACTGCCCGGCATGGTACGCAGGATTTACTCCTTGGGCAAAATGCAAACCTTTTTTTGGGAAAAGCGCGAGCTGATCCAAGGCTTTATTGCCGATCGCCTGCAAGGCGGCGACGATAGCAAAAAAGCAAAGAAGACCAAATAAGGCAAACTGTCGAAAAGTGTCAGGCGGCATTTCTGATTATGCAGAAATGTCTGCTCGATATTTGAGAACTTAAGAGGAGTGGTGAATATGTTTTTGGTTTTATTAGCCCTGATTTTGGCCGGCGTGGTGGCCTTCTTCTTTTTCCGCAACCGTCGTATTGAGCAAGAAATCGAGCGTCAGCGCCGCGAAGAGGAAATCGAGCGCATTCTGGAGCGCAAAAAGCAGGAAATTGAGCAGAACAGAACACTGGGCTGATTGCTTGCTGGAGTGCGACTCCGCCATTGGCTAAACTTCAGAAAAGGCTACCTGAAATTTTTCAGGTAGCCTTTTGTTATATTGCACGCTGGCTGACCAGCAACACTATTTCTCTATTTTGTCTTCGTTATCCTGTCCTTGCACTGTTTCAGCTTTACCTTGTCGACGTTTGGCGCGCGGGTGGGCATCGTCGTATACGCGGGCGAGATGGTCGAAATCCAGCTTGGTGTAGTGCTGGGTAGTGGCAAGTTGGCTGTGGCCGAGCAGCTCTTGCACAGCGCGGATGTCGCGGGCGTTTTGCAGCAAGTGGCTGGCGTAGCTGTGGCGCAGCATATGGGGGCTGAGGTGTCGGCTGCCATGGCGGGCGGCGAATTGCTGTAGGCGTTTCTGGATTTGGCGCGCGCCGAGGCAGTGGCCGGTGCGGCCGGTGAACAGGGCGGTTTCGTCGGGCGCGGCGGTGCGGGTTTTCAGGTAGCCTTCGAGGGCACGGATGCTTTGGGCAGTAAGGGGTAGGTGGCGTTGTTTGCGGCCTTTACCGGTGACGGCTATCCAGCCGCTTTGCAGGTTGAGGTCGGCCAGGTTGAGGGCACAGATTTCGGCCAGGCGCAGGCCGCTGCCGTAGAGCAGCTCGAAGATGGCAAGGTCACGGCTGTCGAGAGGGTTTTCCGGGGCTTGGTTGAGGAGTTGGTTGAGTGGCTCGGCGGGTACGGCTTTAGGCAGGCGCTCAGGAGCTTTCGGGGCTTTTAGGCCGTGGGTCGGGTTGGCTTTCAGGTAGCCTATTTGCACCAGCCAGCGGCAAAACTGTCTCCAAGCGCTGAGCCGGCGGGCGATGCTGCGGGGGTGTTGGTTTTGTTGGCCCAACTGGCGCAGGGCGGCGGTGAATAAGGGGCGGGCAAGTTTGCTTTGCGGCTGAAAATCGGCCAGCCAGGCGAGGTCGCGGCGGTAGGCGGCCAGGGTGTGGGGGGAGTGGTTTTGTTGTTGCAGGCTGTGCAGCCAGGCTTCGATTTGTGCTGTCCAACCGATGCTCATTGCGCTGCTCCGTAGTGGGCAAAATGGGTGCGGAAGGCGGTGGGGGTGCGTTCGATACGCTGGGTGGCGTAGTTGAAAAACACCATACCGCATTGCACACGGGCGATTTCGGCCTGGTCGGAGAGGCGGGTGAGTTTGGCGAAAAATGGGAAGCCGGCCTTGCCAATTTTGCCTAAGGCTACCTGAACCAACAGCTCCTCGCCATGAAAGGCTTGGGTGCGATATTGCACGGCAGCATCAGCCATAATCAGGCCAGCGCCAAAGGCATCGATTTCGGTACAGCCGTGTGCAGCAAGAAAGCGCAGACGGGCTTCGTGGGCGATACGCAAAACGGCATCGTTGGCGAGGTGGTTACCATAATTGAGGTGGCCGACTTCTACCGTGATGCGGGTTGCAAAGCAGAAGTGCTCGGGCAGGTTGATTTGGATGCGCTGGGCGGCGGGCATATTGGGAGCCTGCTGATTAAAAACGAGGCTATCTTAGCATTTGTTGCCTGATGATTGAACGTATTGCAACAACATTTCATAAAATTGTTTTGCAAAGGCCTTGACAAAATCTGCTCTAAACCCATATGCCTGGCAAGAAAATAATATGTAAAGGAAAAAATTATGCGATATGACAAATTAACCGCCAAATTCCAACAAGCCCTTGCAGAAGCTCAGAGTTTGGCGTTGGCTGCGGACAGCAGCTATCTGGAAGCGGGCTTTGTGCTGAAAGCCTTGCTTGACGACCAAAACAGCGGAGCCGCCGCGCTCTTGGCTCATGCGGGCGTGAATGTGCCGCAGGTGAAACAGCGTTTGCAGCAGCATTTGAACAGCCTGCCGAAAGTGTCCGGTCAGGGCGGCGATATTCTGCCCAGCCGCGAATTGCAGGCGGTGTTGAACCTGATGGATAAAGCGGCAACCAAACGCGGCGATGCCTATATCGCCAGCGAACTTTTCCTGCTTGCCTTGGTGCAGCAGAATGATGCGACCGGCAAAATCTTGAAAGAAGCCGGTGCGACCGAACAAAACATCAACGCCGCGATCGACGCGGTACGAGGAGGACAAAACGTGAACGATGCCAATGCCGAAGACCAACGCGATGCGCTGAAAAAATACACGCTCGACCTGACCCAGCGCGCCCGCGACGGCAAACTTGACCCCGTTATCGGCCGCGATGACGAAATCCGCCGCGCGATTCAGGTATTGCAACGCCGCACTAAAAACAACCCCGTGTTGATTGGTGAACCGGGCGTGGGTAAAACTGCTATCGTCGAAGGCTTGGCACAACGCATCGTTAACGGCGAAGTGCCTGAATCCCTGCGCAACAAACGCCTGCTGGTTTTGGATTTGGCGGCATTGATTGCCGGCGCGAAATACCGCGGCGAATTTGAAGAACGCTTGAAAGGCGTGTTGAACGACTTGGCGAAAGACGACGGCAACACCCTGATTTTCATTGACGAAATCCATACTTTGGTCGGCGCGGGCAAAACCGACGGCGCGATGGATGCGGGCAATATGCTGAAACCGGCTTTGGCGCGCGGCGAACTGCACTGCATCGGCGCGACCACCTTGGACGAATACCGCCAATACATCGAAAAAGACGCGGCACTCGAACGCCGCTTCCAAAAAGTATTGGTCGGCGAACCCAGCGTGGAAGATACCATCGCCATCCTGCGCGGTTTGCAGGAGCGTTACGAAATCCACCACGGCATCGACATCACCGACCCCGCCATCGTTGCCGCCGCGGAATTGAGCGACCGCTACATCACCGACCGTTTCCTGCCCGACAAAGCGATTGATTTGATTGACGAAGCCGCCAGCCGCATCAAAATGGAGTTGGACAGCAAACCCGAGCAGATGGACAAACTCGACCGCCGCATCATCCAGCTCAAAATGGAAAAAATGCACGTTGCCAAAGAAAGCGACGATGCCAGCAAAAAACGTTTGGAGCTGATAGACGAAGAGATCGACGGCCTGCAAAAAGAATACGCCGATTTGGACGAAATCTGGAAAGCCGAAAAAGCCGCGTCTTCCAGCACCGCCGACATCAAGAAACAGATGGACGACATCAAAGTCAAAATCGAGCAGGCCAAACGCCAAGGCGACTTCGCCCGTGCGTCCGAACTCGAATACGGCGAGTTGCCGAAATTGGGTGCACAGTTGCAGGCGGCGGAAAGCAACCCCGACGGCAAAAAACAAAACAAACTTTTCCGTACCGAAGTCGGCGCGGACGAGGTGGCCGAAATCGTATCGCGCATGACCGGCATCCCCGTGTCCAAAATGATGGAAGGCGAACGCGACAAGCTGCTGAAAATGGAAGAAGTATTGCACCGCCGCGTGGTCGGTCAAGACGAAGCCGTGCGCGCCGTGTCCGATGCCATCCGCCGCAGCCGCTCCGGTCTTGCCGATCCGAACAAACCTTACGGCAGCTTCCTGTTCCTAGGCCCGACCGGCGTGGGTAAAACCGAGTTGTGCAAAGCCCTAGCAGGTTTCCTGTTTGACAGCGAAGACCACCTCATCCGCATCGACATGTCCGAATACATGGAAAAACACGCCGTTGCACGCCTGATTGGCGCGCCTCCGGGCTATGTCGGCTACGAAGAGGGCGGCTACCTGACCGAACAAGTCCGCCGCAAACCGTACAGCGTGATTCTTCTGGATGAAGTGGAAAAAGCCCATCCCGACGTGTTCAACATCCTGCTGCAAGTATTGGATGACGGTCGTTTGACCGACGGACAAGGCCGCACTGTGGACTTCAAAAACACCGTCATTGTCATGACTTCCAACATCGGCAGCCAGCATATCCAACAAATGGGTACGCAGGATTACGAAGCCGTGAAAAAAGCGGTGATGGACGAAGTGAAAGCCTACTTCCGCCCCGAAATGATCAACCGTATTGATGAAGTGGTCGTGTTCCACGGCTTGGATCAGGAGAATATCCGCAGCATCGCGAAAATCCAGCTCAAAGGCTTGGAAAAACGTTTGGAAGCGCAGCACCTGCACTTGAAAGTGGACGATGCCGCTTTGGATTTGATTGCCCAAGCCGGTTTCGACCCCGTGTACGGCGCACGCCCGCTCAAACGCGCCATCCAGTCGGAAATCGAAAATCCGCTGGCCAAAGCCCTGCTCGAAGGCAAATACGCACCCGAGAGCACGATTCATGTGAAAGAAGAAGGCGGCAGGCTGGTGTTTGCCTGATTTGAAGACTTGAATAGTTGAAACGGAAAGGCTACCTGGAAATGGTTGAACCGATGTTTTCAGGTAGCCTGCGTTACCTCACGCGGGAAATGCCTTATACGAAACCACCACAAGCTACAACTTCACACAAAAAGGAAACGATATGGATTTCAATAATCTGCTCAACCAAGTATTGGGTGCCGTGCAGCAAAGCGGCAACAAAGTGATGTCTGATAACAATCCGCTCAACTCGTTCGGAGGCGGGGCGTTAATCGGCGGGCTGGCTGCGATGCTGCTGAAAAAAGGCGGCGTGAAATCATTGCTGAAGGCCGGCTCGGCCGCAGCTTTGGGGATGATGGCCTATCAGGCTTACCAAAACTGGCAGGGAGGCTGGCAAAACAGCACGAGCACGCTGGCAGCTTTGCCCGAAGCGGCTTTTGCAGCGCAGGGGCAGTTGGCTGAAGAGCGCAGCCGCGTGATTTTGCGCACCATGATTGCCGCTGCTGCTTCAGACGGCTTGATTGATGAAACAGAAAAGCAGCTGATTGCCCAAGAGGGCGGTGCCGATGCCGAAGTGCAGCAGTGGCTGGCCAACGAATATGCCCGCCCGGCTTCTATTAACGAGCTGGCCGAGGCAGTGGGCGGCGATCAGGCGCTGGCTGCCGAAGCTTATTTGGCTGCACGAGCGGTTTGCGGCGATTTGGTGCGCAGTGAAATTGCCTTCTTATCGCGGTTGTCGCAGGCTTTAGGGCTGGATGACGGTTTGGTGGAGCAGTTGGAGCGGCAGCTAGAGTTGGCGTAATAAAACATCGGCCGTGGGCATAACAAAAGGCTACCTGAAAATTTTCAGGTAGCCTTTAATCCGTTCTGGATGAAGCATTACACCGCAGGCGGGGTTTCTTTGGCGGGTTCGGCGGCCTCGTCTGCCGGGGCGGGAGCAGCCGGCTCGGCGGCAGGTGCGGGTTCTTGTTCCGGGCTGGCGGCCGGGGCGGATTCGGTGGCGTTGGTGGGGTTGAACACGGTGGCATCGGCAGCGGAGTCAGCTTCGTCTAAGTCGTTTTGCGGCGGCACGGGCGCGTCGTGTGGTACGAGCTGGATGCGTTGCTCAGCATTGCCGGCGGTTTCATGGGTTTGCTCGGCCAGGTAGGAGAGGGTAACGCTTTGGCCGCTGCGCTGTTCGAGCTGGTTGCGGTAGGCTTCGGGTGTCATCAATTCTTCAGCGCCACGGCTCAACTGGGCAAATACGTTTTGGTAGCTGCGGGTGAGCTCGTCCACCGCTTCGGCAGTGTCGATGAAGTGGTGGTTTACGGCTTCACGGTAGTCTTGCAGGGCTTTTTTGGCTTCTTCCAATTCGGCTTGCTGCTTGCTGTTACCGCGTTTAAACAACAGGGTGATGAGCACGCCGATGAGGAAGCCGCCGAGGCCGGTAAGGATGAATTGGGTGATGAGGGGCAGGTTGTTCATGGGATTTTCCTTTGTGGTAGACGGGCGGTATGACTATTGTATAGCAATTTAGGCGGTTTGTTGCCTTGTGTAAAGGCTACCTGAAAAGTTTGCAGCGTTAATGCAGCACACGCGGCGGATTATCTGCGCGGTAGTCGGCTTCTTCCTCTTCGTCGGCCTGGCCTTGGTAGATATCGAATTCGATGCTGGCGCCCACAGCGTGGCAGAAGCTGATTACTTGGGGCGAAAAGCCGATAGCCGGGGTGGAGTCGCGTTCATCGGTACTCACGGTGAGCACGATCATCAAATAAGCTTCGAGCCGGTGGGCTTTGATCAACTCGGCAATTTTATCTTGCACGGGCAGCAAAGTTACGATGAGCTCGTCGGCGATTTCGTTGAGGCGGAACACGTCGCCATCTCGCAGGATAGGGGTGCCGTATTGCCAGCTTGAATAGCCTGATATCCTGCCACCCATGCCTATGCTGTTGCCTTCATATACGGCGCGGGTGGGGGCAAGATTGAGTGCGGTGCTGATGGCATCGGGGTCGAAGCCTCGGCCTGTGAGGGCGAAGTAGAGATAGCATTCGTTGAGGTTAGGGGCATCCATTGGCTTGTTTTCAGTAGATTAAATAGACGGTAAAGCGGATAAGGAGCAGGCTCATCAGCGCGGCGATGATGTCGTCCAACATCACGCCGAAGCCGCCGCTCACTTGGCGGTCGAACCAGCGGATGGGCGGCGGTTTTACCGCATCGAAGAAGCGGAAGGCGGCAAAGGCAGCCAACCACCAAGCCCAAGTATTCGGTGTGAAGGCGAGCACCAGCAGCATGGCCACGATTTCGTCCCACACGATGCCGCCGTAGTCGTGCACACCGAGGGCGGCTTCGGTTTGGTTGCAAATCCAGATGCCGACGGCAAACAAGGGTAGACACAACAGGGCGAGCAGCCAGCCGTCGATACCCAGCGTCATCAGTGCGGCGGCGAGGGGCAGGGCGGGCAGGGTGCCGAAAGTGCCGGGGGCAACTGGGACGAGGCCGCTGCCGAAGCCGAATCCGAGGAAACAGGCGGGGCGTCGCAGCAGCCAGGCGAAAGTTGGTTGGAAGGCGGGTTTCTGTTTAGCCAAAGTGGTCGAATCCTAAATGAGAAAGATGCAGTTCGCTGCCGTTGGTGCGCAGCAGTTTCAGGTAGCCTGTGTCGTTGATGTGGCCGATGCGGGTTACCGGAGTGCGGCTGCTGTCGGCTGCGGCGAGCACGGCTTGGCGCGCCTGGGGCGGGGCGGTGAACAATAATTCGTAGTCGTCGCCGCCGGCAAGGGTGAGCTCGTATACAGTTTGCGCGGGCAGGCATTGGCGCAGCTCGGGCACGGTAGGCACCAGGTCGGCGTATAGCTCCGCGCCCACGTTGGAAGCGCGCAAAATGTGGCCGAGGTCTTGAGCCAGACCGTCGGAAATATCTTGCGCCGCCGTGGCAACCGGCAGCAAGGCTTGGCCGAGCGCTACGCGCGGAGTGGGGCGCAGGCGGGCGGCTTCGCATTGGGCAAACAGGTTTTCAGGTAGTCTGATGTTCTGCCAGATATGGTGCAGGGCGGCGGCAGCCAGGCCGATTTGGCCGGACACCCAGATATCGTCGCCGTTTTGCGCGCCACTGCGGCGCAGGCCAAGGCCCGCGGGCAGCTCGCCGGTGATGCTCACGTTGAAAACGAGGTCGCCTTTGGTAGTGTCGCCGCCGATGAGGGTAATGCCGTATTGGCGCAGCATGGCGAAAAGGCTACCTGAAAATGCTTCCAGCCAGCTTGGGTTGAGTTCGGGCAGACCGGCGCTGAGCATCACCCAGCGCGGCCGTGCGCCCATGGCAGCCATGTCGGAAATGTTTACGGCCAAGATTTTGTGCGCGAGGTCGGCAGGGGCGACATCGGGAAAGAAGTGGCGGCCGGCCAGCAGCATATCGCTGCTGAAGCATAAATCATGGCCGGGGCGCGGGCGGACGATGGCGGCATCATCGCCGATGCCGAGCAGGAGCTCGGGATCGGCCGGCTGTTCGGCAGCGAGGTAGCGGCGGATGAAGTCGAATTCGCCGAGGGGTTTTGCGGTGGATTGGGGCATGGCGGGGTGTTTGGTTGTAGGGTGGAGGCTACCTGAAAAGCGTCGGCTTCAACGAAGTTAAAGCGATTGAAGCGAGTGGAGCAAGTTGCTGTGAAGTTAAAAATTTTCAGGTAGCCTTGGGTTTACGTTTTTGTGTTGCTGAAGTCGCAGTGTTTTATTGTGCAGAACTCGGCTTGGGTTGGGGGGATGGTTGTTGATTTCGTTGAAGCTGTGTTTTTGCTTCGCAGAACTCAGTCTTGGCTGCGCCAAGGAATTGCTTTCAGGTAGCCTCTAATCGCGCACGTAGATGGTTTCTACGTCGTAATCGTCGTCGTCCCAATCGTCTTCGTCTTCAGTCTCGGCAGGAGGCAGGGTGTGGCTGAGGGCGGAGTCCATGCCGCATTCCCAGCGCAATACGGAGAGCAGGTGGTGGATGTCTTCCGGTAGCGGGGCTTCGAATTGTACGGTTTCGCCGCTTTCGGGGTGGACGAAGCTGAGCCGGTAGGCGTGTAAGGCTTGGCGGGCGAGTTGGAGTACGGCTTCTTTTACGGCATCAGAGCAGGGGTGGCGCGGGTTGCCATACACGGGGTCGGCGGCGAGCGGGTGTTTGGCTTCGCGCATGTGCACGCGGATTTGGTGGGTGCGGCCGGTTTCGAGGGCGCATTCGATGTAGCTGTGGCTCTGGTAGCGTTCGAGCACTTTGATGTGGGTCACAGCTTTTTTGCCGCCGAAGCCGACCACGGCCATTTTGAGGCGGTTGTGCGGGTCGCGGCCGATGAGGGTGTCGATTTTGCCGTCGAACGGTACGATGCCGTCGGCCACGGCGCGGTAGATGCGCTTCACGCTGCGCTCTTGCAGCTGCTGCACGAGGCTGTTTTGTGCGGCCGGGGTTTTGGCCACCACCATCAGGCCGCTGGTGTCTTTGTCGAGGCGGTGCACGATGCCGGCGCGGGGGATTTCGGCCAATGCCGGGCAGTGGGCCAGCAGGCCGTTGAGCAGGGTGCCGCTCCAGTTGCCGGCGGCGGGGTGGACAACGAGGCCGGCAGGTTTGTTCAACACAATCACGCTGTCGTCTTCAAATACAATATCCAGCGGCATGGGCTCGGGCGTAAAGGCAGCGGTTTCGTGGCTGTGTTGGATGTGCACTTCCAAGGTTTCGCCGCCGATGAGCCGCTCTTTGGGGCGGGCAACTTGGCCGTTGAGCAATACGTTGCCGTCTTTAATCCAAGTGCTCAGGCGGCTGCGGGAATAATCGGGCAGCAGTTTGGCCAGTGCGGCATCGAGTCTTTGGCCGGCCAAATCGGTGGGCACGGTTAAATTTATACAATTTTCCGCGTCTGCCCCTGCCGAAAAGTCGAAATCATCGTTATAATCGGCGTCATTGTTGGTATAGGAAGAAATGTTCTGCATGAAAAAGATTCTTTTAGTTACCGGCCTGGCAGTGATGCTGTCGGCCTGCTCCAGCACTTCAACCACCGCTGTGAGCCAAGATGCCCAGATTACGCAGGATTGGTCGGTAGATAAGCTGTATGCCGAAGCGCACGATGAAATGGAGAGCCGCAATTATAGCCGTTCGGTGCGTTTATATGAAATTTTGCGGGCGCGTTTCCCCAACACCCGCCAAGCGGTGCAATCGCGGCTGGATACGGCTTATGTGTATTACAAAGACGAACAGCAGCCGCAGGCCTTGGCGCATGTGGAGCAGTTTTTGAAGCTGTATCCCAACCATCCGAACACCGATTACGCGCTGTATCTGAAGGGCTTGATTGTGCTCAATCAAGACAAATCCATCTTCAACAAGCTGGCCTCGCAGGATTGGTCCGACCGCGACCCGAAAGCAAACCGCGAAGCCTATCAGGTGTTTAACGAGCTCATCACCCGCTTCCCCGATAGCAAATACGCCAACGATGCGCGCGAAAAAATGACGCGCCTGGTGGATGCCTTGGGCGGCAACGAAATGGCCATCGCCCGCTACTACATGCAGCGCGGCGCGTACTTGGCCGCCGCCAACCGTGCACAGGGGATTGTGAGCCGCTATCAGAATACGCGCTATGTGGAAGAGGCGCTGGCGATTATGATGACCGCCTACGCCCGTTTGGAAAAACCGGAGTTGAGCAGCGACACCCGCCGCGTGCTAGCACAAAACTTCCCGCAGAGCCCCTATTTGCAGAAAGAATGGCAGCCGGACGATATTCCGTGGTGGCGCTATTGGAAGTAGTATAGATTTTGGAGGCTACCTGAAAGCGGTTTTTCAGGTAGCCTTTATCAGCTAGAACGTCTTACTTCAAAATAAGGATATAAACATGAAAAAATTATCCCCCATTTTCGCCGCCTGCCTGCTGGGCTTCTGCGCCGTAGCCAGCGCCACCACCTACGAATGCACTGACCGCCAAGGCCGCCGCACCTACACCGCCAGCCCCGGCCCCAACTGCCGCGCCGTCAATCTCGGCCGTATGACCACCTATCCCGCTCCCGTGAGCACCGCGCCCAGCTATCCGAGCTACAGCAGCCCCGCTACCCCTGAGCCTGCCGCCCCCGCTGCCCAACCTGCCGTTAGCGAAAGCCAGCGCCAAGCTGCCAACGAACGCCTGCGCCAAGCCCAGCAGAATCTGGAAGAAGGCCGTAAAGTGCGCTACGGCAACGAGCGCAACTACGCCCGCTATCTGGAACGCATCGGCAAGCTGGAAGAGGAAGTGAACAAAGCCCAGCAGGAAGTGAACAACCTGAATAAATAAATCCGGTTGTGCTTGAATTTCTTGCAGTAATGTTTTCAGGTAGCCTTGGGTGTGATGCAGGCTACCTGAAAAACGAATCAACCAAATGTTGCCCGTTTAACATCCCAACCGATTTAACTCCGTTACAGCTTACGCTTTCAGGTAGCCTTTATGCCCGCCATCCCCACGCACTACCGCAACCTGCGCGTGTCCGAAACTGCTTCGGATAAGGAGATACGCGAGGCCTACCGCCGCCTGTCGAAACGCTATCATCCCGATTTTAATCCCGACAACCCCGAAGCCCTGCGCATCATGCAGATGGTAAACAAGGCCTACGCCGTGTTGTCCGACCCCGACCAGCGCAAACGGCACGATGCCTGGATTGCCGCCCAACGCCAGGCCAAAGCCACCAATCCCTTGCTGCAACAAGCCGCCGCGCGGCAGCAGGCCAAGCTGACGCCTTGGTTGCAGAAGCTGAAAGCGCAGTGGCAGCGGCTGCGTGCCAACAAAGCATTTTGGCTGGTGTTCGGCACTGGCTTGTTGCTCGGGTTGCTGGTGTTGCAGCTTTGGTGGTGGCTGGATAAAACTCCGTCGGAGCCTAAAGATACGCCTTCTGCCGTAAGCCAGCTGGCCGCCCAAGGCAGCGCCTACCAACGCCCGGCCAAAGCCCCTAACGGCAAAATCTGGCCGTATTTTTCCGACTATATCGCCGGCTACCCCGTGGCCGCGCAAAACGGCATGTCCATCGCCAGCATCGCCAATCACGGCGCCGACCGCATGGTGGAGCTGCAAATGCAGCAAGACGGCAGCTGGCAAAACATCCGCACTTTCTACATGCCCGAGAAGGGGTTCTTTACCCTCTACGAGCTCGGCGCCGGCCAATACCGCCTGCTCTATCTCGATTTAGACAGCGGCCGCCACACCCAAACCGATGTTTGGCAAATAGAAAAACAAAATGATGCGCCGGTGTACCCCGATGCCAGCATCACCCTCCCGCCCACACAGCAAGGATAATCATGAGTGCCTCTCCCGCCGCCAAATATACAGAAGAAACCGTACTTTGGGTAAAACGCCACACGCCCAAACTGATGAGTTTCGCCATCAGCCGCCCCGAAGAATACCGCTTTGCCGCCGGCCAGTTTTCCCGCCTCGGCTTTCCCGAAGGCAGCGGCTTTATCTGGCGCGCCTATTCCGTGGTTTCCGCCGAATACGACGACACCCTCGAATACTTCGCCGTGCTCATCGAAGACGGCCCCATGTCGGCCCGATTCGAACAGATGGAAGCCGGCAATACCATCCTGCTCGATAAAACCGCCACCGGCTTCCTGTTGCCCGAACGCTTCCCCGATGGCAGCGACCTTATCATGCTCAGCACCGGCTCCGGCATCGCCCCCTTTCTCTCCATCTTGCAGCAGCCGCAAATTTGGCAGCGCTTCGACCATCTCGCCCTGGCGCATTCCGTTTCCTACGCCAACGAAGCCGTGTTCAACCAGCGCATCCGCGACTTGGCCGAACACCCTCTGGTGGGCGAGTATTACGACAAACTGCGCTTCGTTTCCGTACTCACCCGCGAGCAGCAGCCCGGCAGCCTCAATCAGCGCCTGCCGCAACTGTTGGAAAATGGCAACCTCAGCCAGGCCTTCGGCTTGCCGTTCACCACCGAACGCAGCCGCTTCATGCTGTGCGGCAACCCGGCTATGGTGAAAGACACCTTCCAAGCCCTGCTTAAGCTCGGCTTTGCCATGCATCGCAACCGTATCCCCGGCCACATCATGATGGAAAACGGTTTTTAAAGCTTGAAGTTGCCAAGCAGCGTGCTGCTCATGTTTTCAGGTAGCCTCTAGCAATAGGTTACCTGAAACCGATTTTTAGCCTGCAAAATAACAAGCTGGGCAAAACTCCTTAAGGTTAGCGAGACGCAGCTAGCTTGCAGACATGCATCAGGCGCCCAGCTATTTTCAGGTAGCCTCACAAGCCTATTTGAGGCTACCTGAACATTAAGTCCTTGCCAGCCGCCGCCGCCCAGTCCACAATAAGCCCCTTCCCACGAACAGCAAAACACAGCCATGAGCCACTCCCAAGCCTTCAGCCGTACCGACGATGTACGCATCCGCAGCATCAGCGAGCTGCTGCCCCCCATCGCCCACCTCTACGAATTGCCCATCAGCGAAGCCGCCGCCGATTTGGTGGAAACCACCCGCTACCAGATTGCCGACCTGGTGCACGGCCGCGACCAGCGCCTGCTCGTTATCATCGGCCCTTGTTCCATACACGATCCCAAAGCCGCCCTCGAATACGCCCAACGCCTGCTGCCCCTGCGCAAAAAATACGAAAAAGAGCTGCTGATCGTGATGCGTGTTTATTTTGAAAAACCGCGCACCACCGTGGGCTGGAAAGGGCTCATCAACGACCCCCACCTCAACGGCACCTTCGATATCAACTTCGGCCTGCGCCAAGCCCGCCGCCTGTTGTTGGATTTAAGCAACCTCGGCGTGCCCGCTTCCACCGAATTTCTCGACATGATCACCCCGCAGTATTACGCCGACCTCATCTCCTGGGGCGCCATCGGTGCGCGCACCACCGAAAGCCAGGTGCACCGCGAGCTCGCCAGCGGCCTCTCTTGCCCGGTAGGCTTCAAAAACGGCACCGACGGCAACCTCAAAATCGCCATCGATGCCATTGGCGCCGCCTCCCACCCGCATCACTTTCTCTCCGTAACCAAAGCCGGCCATTCCGCCATCGTCCACACTGCCGGTAACCCCGACTGCCACGCCATCCTGCGCGGCGGCAAAGAGCCGAACTACAGCGCGGAGCACGTTAAAGCCGCCGCCGAACAGCTGGCCAAAGCCGGCGTAACGCCTAGATTGATGGTGGATTTCAGCCACGCCAACAGCCGCAAAGACTACTCCCGCCAAATGGAAGTGGCGCGCGATGTGGCCGCGCAGCTGCAAAACGGCGAGCAAAACATCATGGGCATCATGGTGGAAAGCCACTTGGTGGAAGGCCGCCAAGACAAGCCTGAAACCTACGGCCAAAGTATCACTGATGCCTGCATCGGCTGGGACACCACCGAAGAGCTGCTCGCCTTGATGGCGGAAGCCAATCGCGGCAGGGTGTGAACAAAGCGGCTTGTGCCGCTTTTTTGCACAGTGCAGAGTCTTCGATATATTTCAGGTAGCCTGATGCAACAAAAGGCTACCTGAAAAGCGGTAAATATTTACAAATCACGCCAAACTGTTAAAATCCGAAACTTTCCAACAACGTCTATATTAACAATAGGGTAGGCTCAAATGTTTGCAGCCGCCCGAGGGAGATACACTCATGCAAGATTTCCGCGAAAACCCAAACGAAAATTTCCGCCAAGCCTATGCCTCCACCGCATTGGAAAACGATTTATTCGATGACAATGAAATGGAAGTAGAGCTGGCCAGCCCGTGGCAGCGGATGGGCGCCAGAATTATGGACGGCCTCCCCTTTGCCGGTATCGGTATTTTGGCAGCCATTTTAGTAGCCTTCATGGGCGGAAGTGGTGGTAAGGCAGCGATGGTTGTATTTACTATTGCCCTTGTGGCAGCTATTGGCTTGCTGATTTACAACTTAGTTATCATGGTACGCGATGGCCAAAGTATCGGCAAAAAAATCGTAGGTATCCGCGTGATTACTGAGGATGGCGACAATCCTGGTTTCGTTAAATATGTGCTTGTACGTGAATTTGGCTATAACTTTATTTTCACCCTGATTAGCGTCTTCAGCGAAGACTTGGGTAATCTGCTAGCCATCGTTGCTGGTATCGCCTGTGTCGTGATGCTGTTTATGGAAAACCGCAACCGCCAAACTTTGCAGGATTTGCTGGCGAAGACATTGGTCATCAAAAACTAAGTCGCCCGTTATTCATGCGTAAGGCTACCTGAAATCATTTTCCCGTTTTCAGGTAGCCTTATTTATCTGGCCTAATATGGGGACAAACCATGCAAAATTTCCGCCAAGCCTATCGCCCTCCTGAATCAGCAGCCGAGCCGCAGGCAGCGGAGCGGATGAAGGAGGTGGAGTTGGCCAAGCCGTGGCAACGCTTGTTGGCCGGTTCTATCGATCGCATTCTGCCTATTATGCTGTTGGTTATGTTTTTATTAAGGATTGAGTACACTAGGGCCTATGTGCAAGCCGAAATGCCTTGGTTGCTGCTGCTTTTGCCGGTGGGGCTGGTGGCTGGGTTGCTGCTGGGGGTGGCGCAGGTGTTTATGATGAGTCGCAGCGGACAAAGCATTGGCCAGAAAATTTTGCGTATCCGTGTGATTACGGACACCGGCGCGAATCCGGGCTTCGCCAAATATGTGCTGGCACGCGAAGGGTTTTTCTTTGTGGTGTTGCTTGCGCTGTGCGGGCTGCTCAGCAGCCTGGGTTTGGGCCGTATTGTTTATTGCGCGGTGCAATTGCTGTACCTGATTATGCTGTGCCGCAAACGTGGCAATTATCAAACGCCGCAGGATTTGATGTTGCAAACTTTGGTGGTGAAGGTGTGAGCGCCGCCATAATGAAAAGGCTACCTGAATGTTTCAGGTAGCCTTTTCATTATGGCGGGCAAATATGCAACTTGTTGCTGCCAGGTTTCAGCTAGCCGCTGCCGCCTTTTCTTGGCCAAACGCCTGCCGCAGTTTGTTCCAGATGAGGGCGAGCAGGAAAAGAATGGCCTGCAAAATTACGATGCTGGGGCCGGTGGCGGAGTTGAGGTGGTAGCTGAGCAGGGTGCCGGTAAGGCTGGTGAATACGGAAGCCGCCACCACGATGATCATCATGCGTTCAAAGCGCTTGGTAAGCAGGAAGGCGGTGATGCCGGGGGAAATGAGCATGGCCACCACTAGCACCACGCCGGCCACCTGCATGGCGGTGATGATGGTCAGCGCGAGCAGGGTGAGTAGGCTGTAGTGTAAGAGCTGAGGGGAGAGGCCGGCGATGCGCGCTTGGGCGGGGTCGAAGCAGTAGAGCATGAAGTCGCGCCGTTTGAGCAGCACGGCTAAGGCCACGGCAGCACAGATGGCGAAGGTTTGCAGCAGCTCTTCCCGGCTCACGCCCAGCACGTTGCCGAACAGGATATGGGTGAGGTGTTGGTCGGTTTCCACTTTGGTAAACAACACGAGGCCGAGCGCAAACATACCGGAGAACACGATGCCCATCACGGTGTCTTCTTTGAGACGGCTGTTGTTTTTCAGGTAGCCTACGCCCACGGAGCAGAGCAGGCCGGAAGCGAATGCACCGATTTGCAGCGGAATGCCGAACACGAAGGCCAGCACGATGCCGGGCAGCACCGCGTGCGACACTGCGTCGCCCATCAGCGACCAGCCTTTGAGCACCAGATAGCAGGAAAGCAGCCCGCAGGTAATGGACACAATCAGCGCGGTGAGCAGGGCGTTCTGCATGAAAGGAAAGGCGAGCGGCTCGGCAAACCAGTTGATCAGCTCAGACATGGCCGGGCTCCGTTTCTTCCGCCGCCTGCGGTGCGGCACCGAATTTTTGCCGCAACAGGCCATATTTGGGCGCAAACACGAAGGCGAGCAGGAACAGCAGGCTTTGTAGGCTAACAATCACGCCGCCGGTGGCGCCGTCGAGGAAAAAGCTGATGTAGGCGCCCAGAGCACAGGTAATGATACCGAGCGCCACTGCAATCAGCACCAGCTTGCCGAAGCGGTCGGTGAGCAGATAGGCGGTGGCGCCGGGGGTAACCACCATGGCGATCACCAGAATCGCGCCCACGGTTTGCAGCGCGGCTACTACGCAGGCGCTGAGCAGGCAGAAAAACAAAATTTTGTAGCGCAACGGCGAGAGGCCGACGGCCACGGCCTGGGTTTCGTCAAAAAACACCAAGAGCAGGTTTTTCCAAGTGAGCAGCATAAACAGCAGGCACACGCCGATGATGATGGCTACCTGAAAAATATCTTCGTCGGCAATGCCTAAAATATTGCCCAACACGATTTCCTGCACGTTGACCGCAGTCGGGTTCACCGACACGATAAACAGGCCGATGGCAAAGAAGGTGGTGAAGATAAAGCCGATTACCGCATCTTCTTTCAGCTGCGTGATGGCGCGTATCCATAAAATCGACAGTGCCGCCAAAATGCCGGATACAAACGCACCGGCGGAATAGGGCAGGCCGAGCGCATAGGTAACCGCCACGCCGGGTACCACCGAGTGCGACAGCGCGTCGCCAATCAGCGACCAGCCTTTGAGCATTAAATAAGACGACAAAAATGCACACATGCCGCCCACCGCCGCACTCAGCACGATGGCCTTCACCATGTATTCATAGGCAAACGGCTCCAGCAGCATGTCTAACATGAGCCGTCTCCTTCACTGCCGTTTTCCTGCTTCGCACAGCTGCCTTGGGCATCGCTGCAACAGGGCACAGCGGGCGGATCGTTTTTGGCTTGGCCGTAGAACACGGCGGGGCGTTCGTCGTCGGTGAGTACGGTGAGCACTCGGCTGTCTTCGTCGTCGTGCAAATCGCTGCCAGAGAGGCGGAAATGGCGCAGCACGCCGCCGAAGGCCAATTCGAGGTTGTGTTGGTTAAAAGTGTGTTCGGTGCGGCCGGCGGCCAGCACGGTACGGTTGATCATCACCACTTGGTCGCAGAAGTCGGGCACCATGCCGAGGTTGTGGGTCGATACCAAAATCAGATGCCCCTGCGCGCGCAGCTGGCCGAGCAAATCCACAATCGCATCTTCGGTTTTCACATCAACGCCGGTAAACGGCTCATCCAGTAGGATAATCTTGCTCTGCTGCGCCAGTGCGCGCGCCAGGAATACGCGTTTTTTCTGCCCGCCGGATAGCTCGCCGATTTGCCGCTGCGCCAAATGGGCAATGCCTACCCGTTCCATGGCTTCCTGAACTTTGCGTTTGTCTTCGGCTTTGGGCAGGCGCAGGAAATTCAGGTAGCCGTAGCGCCCCTGCATCACCACGTCGTACACCGACACGGGAAACTGCCAATCCACTTCCTCGCTCTGCGGCACATAGGCCACCAGGTTGCGCTTGAGCGCCTGCGGCACGGGCAGACCGCACAGGCGGATGCTGCCCGATTTCGGCTTAATCTGCCCCATCAGGCTTTTAAACAGGGTAGATTTGCCGCTGCCGTTTACGCCCACCAGCGCGCAGGTGGTGCCGCCTTGCAGCGTGAAGCTCACGTCGCGGATGGCCGTGTGGCCGTTGCTGTAGCGAACCGTTACCGATTCAACGCTGATGGAGGCGGCTTGTTCAGACATTATTTTCCAAATCCTCTAACAATGGTGGAAACCGTGGTATTGAGCAGGTCGAGGTAGGTGGGCACCGGGCCGTTTTTGGCGGAAAGCGAATCCACATACAATACGCCGCCGTATTTGGCGCCGGTTTCGCGCGATACTTGCCGCATCGGGCGCGGCGATACGGTGCTCTCGCTGAACACTACCGGAATATGGTTTTGCCGCACGGTGTTGATTACGCGGCGCACCTGTTGCGGCGTGCCTTGCTGCTCGGCATTAATTGGCCATAGATACACTTCTTTAAAGCCGTAGTCGCGTGCCAGATAGCTGAACGCGCCTTCGCTGGTCACCAAGAAACGCTGGTTTTGCGGCACCCGCGCCAGTTTTTCGCGCAAGGGGCGGTCTAGGTTGCGGATGCGCTGGGCATAGGCGGCGGCGTTGCGGGTGTAGGTGGCGGCGTTTTGCGGGTCGTATTTAATCAGCGCGTTTTTAATGTTTTCCACATAGATTAAGGCATTGCGGGTAGACATCCAAGCGTGCGGATTGGGCTGGCCGCGATAGGGGCCTTCATGAATCGACATCGGGGTAATGCCTTGCGTAACCACCACTGCCGGTTTATTGCGTACGTTTTGGAAGAAACGTTCAAACCAGCGTTCCAGGTTCAGCCCGTTCCACAGCACCAAATCGGCAGATTGCGCTTTGGCAATGTCTTGCGGCGTGGGCTGGTAATCGTGGATTTCTGCACCCGGCTTGGTAATCGATTCCACCACCGCGGCATCCCCCGCCACGTTTTGGGCAATATCCTGGATCACGGTGAAGGTGGTGACTACTTTGAATTTGGCATAAGCCGGCGCGGCCAAGCCTAGAGCGGCCAGCAGGCAGAATGCGGATAATAATCGGCGCATTGTTTTCTCCTAATTTGATTTGGTTGAATGGGTGGCAAAGCGAAGCACTTGCCTATTTACATACTAGCCTAAATAGAAATTACTATCAATTATTTTATAGTAGTTTTTATATCACCACAGAAAAATCAGCAGAAACAATAAGCCTATATCGCATACGGGATTATTTTATGCGTATTTTGCCTTGCTATGCCAGCAATCATTGCTATAGGCAATAGCCTCTTTGACAATTTAAATGGGAGAAAACCGATTGGGCTGGCGGGTAAGTGCCGTTGTTTTTGCCATACGTTTTGTTATCGGGTGTTAAATCATGCTGCATAGGCTACCTGAAAGTTGGATAACCTGTTTGGGCTGGGTCGAGACACTTTTCAGCTAGCCTTAGCTTTTCAGATAGCCTTGGTAGCAGCAGAGGCTACCTGAAAACTTAAACAGCATACAGGCAATCAATGTTCCTACCCAGTTTCAGGTAGCCTTGGCCTTTAGCCGGATTGATCCGTTTTGCCCGAACGTTTGCGGCGGCGGAAGCGCCACAGTTGGCGCACGGCGTGGACGGTGGTGGAAAGCCCGCCGGCCAGCAGCAAAAATATCAGCGGCACCACCAGCAGATAGGGCGCAAACCACAGCAACAGCGCCAGCGCCAGCATACTAATGCCCAGGCTCAGATAGGATTTGGCTTCGTTTTCATCCACCGTGCGCGTGCCGTAGAAGTTGCCGCGAAACATGCTGGAAAGCTGCAACAGCTGGCGGGCGGCGGCTTGGGCACGCTGGCGGCGGTGCCGCTTGGAGAGCATTTGGTGGCGTCGGCGTAGGGCGGCACGGCGTTCGCTGCTGTTGAGCACGATTTCGGTGGCATTGGCGAGGTCTTGCAGAAACATCTGCTCCAGCTGGTGCACCACCACCGCATCTTCGATGACCACGTCTAATTCGCGGTTGAGATACCAGCTGGAGAAATTGAGATTGGTTGAGCCCACGCGTGCCCATTGGCCGTCGGCAATGGCACTTTTGGCGTGAATCATCGGCCCGTCCCATTCAAACACTCGCACACCGGCCTCTAAAAGGCTGCGGTAACGGATGCGCGACACGCGGCCTATCCAGCGGATATCGGAAGTGCGCGGCACCAGGATACGCACGTCCACACCATCGTTGGCAGCGTTGATCAGGGCTTGGGTGTAGAGGCGGGTGGGCATGAAATAGGCGTCGGTAAGCCACAGGTTGCGCCGCGCCAGCGCCAGCGCGTTCAAATCCAGCCGCATCATATTGTTGTTGCTGGGCGTGGTGGCCACTACACCGGCGCGCACCGTGCCGGCAGCCGTGCCGTCATAAGGGGTGATGTTTTCAGGTAGCCTTTCGCCTTGCGAGCGCAGCGTGTCGGATAAAGCCTGCACCACTTCGGCCACCACCGGCCCCTGTAGTTTCAGCCCGGTATCGCGCCACGGTGCCACGCCTGTGGCCGGATTGCCTTCCCAGGCGGAAGACACGCACAATCCGCTCACGAAGGCGGTATGGCCGTCTATCACGAAGGATTTGCGGTGGTTGCGCGAGAGCAGGCCGATACCGCTGGCAAAACCGGGCGGGTTGTAGGCCACCACTTGCGCACCGGCCTGCTTGAGCGGCTCAAAAAAGCGACACACCGATGGCCACAGGCTGCCGATCCAATCGTACACCAGCACCACGCTCACGCCCTGGCGGCATTTTTCCACCAGCAAATCTCGCAGCCGCACGCCGAAATCGTTGTCGGCGAAAATATACATTTCAATCAGCACATAATGCTCGGCAGTAGCCACTGCTTCCAGCCAGGCGGGAAAGTTTTCGCGGCTGTCCTGCAAGAGTTGCACGCTGTTGCCGCCGTGCATTTCGCTGCTGCTGGAACGCGCATGCAGCTGGTCGAGCAGCGGCTGCGGGTGGTCGAGGAGGATGGTGCGGTTGGACATGATGTGTTTTCGTGTGGGTTTGGTTGGTTTGAGGTTTCAGGTAGCCTTTTGGATTGGATTGCTATTCAGTAATCCAATTCTTGAGCCAGCACGTCGGCAAGGCTGCTGCCAACAGGAACGCCCAGGTCATCCGAGCCTGAGTCCTTCAGCACAATTAAAGGGCCGGGCTGCCCGAAATCGTAACAATAGAACACGCCGCCGCCATCGAATGCAATCGGCAGCAAATTGGGCGCGTAATACCAGAACTGATAGCCAAAATAATAAGATACAGTTTCTGCCGGTGAGAAGTAGCCAAAATCCTGCCCATTGCCCGTGATGCCGCCGTGCACAGAATATTGCCAAAGCTGCATCAGTTCGTTGGGGATATAAAAGTGGGGCGGTAGGCAATATCTGGTGGCACTGAGCTGTACTGAGTAAGGTTCGAGATAGTTTAATGCGCTGGCGCGTTCGGCTTCGGGCAAAGGGGTGCGGAATGCGGTAATGTCGTCCGGCGTGGCAGGAGGGTGTTGGTCGTAAAATTTAAATGCTTGATACCACATTGCTTTATTCTTTCAATCAAATGCTTTTCGCAAAGCTGTCAGGCATTGCACGTAGCCTTGAGCTTAGGCAAATCAAACTGGTGCAGCGGAAACACAATCCACCTGCTATGGCTTGTCAGGTAGCCTGCAGCCTTTAAGTTTGCCGATGAATAATGCGGCGAATCAGCAGGCGGTTGGGGGAGAGGGCGGCGGCCACTTCTGGTTCGGCGGGCAGCGGCTGCCCCAATAGCTGAGCAGCTACCAGTTCGCCGCACAGCGGGGCGGTGGCGAGGCCGCGGCTGCCGTGCCCGCTGTTCACAAACAGGCCGGGCAGGTGGGGGCAGGGCAGGTCGGGCAGGCGGTAGTTTTTATCATGGGCGAGTTTGGCGTATTGCACACGCATCGCCGCCCAGTCGCCCAATGCACCAACGGCGGGCAGGTGGTCGTAGCAGTCTGCGCGCACGGCGGCATGGCCGGACTGGTAGGCAGGCAGGGCGGCGGCGAGTTCGGGCGAGAGTTGCGCCAGTTTGGCGTGGTTGCCGTCGTCTTCAGCGGTACGCAACTCGCTGTTTTGCTCATTGGGCACGAAGCTGGCACCAAAACAGTGCTGATGACGATACTCCGGTGAAATATAGGCATCGGCGCTTAGGGCGCAGCGCAGCTGTCGGCTGAGGGGCGAGGCCTCGGCCAGGCTGGTTTGGCCGCGGATGAATTGCAGCGGCAGGGCTTCGGGCAGGATATCGGCCAATTGCTCGGCGCCGCAGCAGAACACGATGTGGCTACCTGAAAAAGTCTGCATGCCTTGCGGCGTATCCACCGCCAGCTGCCATTCGCTGCCGTGGCGTTGCAGATTGGTGAGGCGGTGCTGCGTGAGCACTCGGATGCGGGGGGATTCGAGCAGGGTGGTGGCGAAGGATGGCGGGTTGAGCCACGCCCCCTGCGGCCAGAACAGACCGCTTTGCCCACTAAGCGGGATACCGGAAAGCGATTCGGCTTCGGCGGGGCGGACGGCGTAATAAAGATGGCGGTTGGCGCGTTGCTCGGCCAGTTCGCGGTTGCGGCGGGTTTCGCTCTGATTGTGGTTAAGGTGCAGCACGCCGCAAGCCTGCCAATCCGGGCTATGGGGCAGAAGGTGTTCGAGCAGACGGCGGCTGTAGCCGTAGCTGCCAAGCAGGAGGCGGGTTTGCAGGGTGGGGTGGGCGGAAATTTTGGCGTAGAGCAGGCCTTGCCGGTTGCCGGAGGCGGAGCGGGCGGGCTGGTCATTTTGCTCGAGGATTAGGCTGCTGATACCGCGTCGGGCTAGGGCGTGGGCGGTGGCCGCGCCGGCAATGCCGCCGCCGATAATCAGCACGCGTTCCACAGGGATGGGCGGCGGCGCGATTTGCCAGGGTTTGCTTGGGCTAGCCTGTTGCGGCACAGATGGACTGTTTTGCCAAACCGGTTCGCCGAAACCGTATTGTGCCAACTCGGCGGCCGCGGCTGCGGGCAGCAGATAAATATCGCGTTGCAGCGGGTTGGCATCGGCGGGGATAAAGTTGGCAGCAGAGGCGGCACAACTTTTCAGGTAGCCTTTATCGGGCTCATGGAGGCTACCTGAAAAATCGTCGCTGAGAAAAATGCAGGCCGCGCGGGGATGCTGGGAGATGGCGGCGGTAAGCTCTTGCTCGGTAGGGATGCCTTGCCAGATGAGGGTAGGGGTAGTCATGGCGTTTGCCGGCTGGTGCGGGCGGGAATGGGAGACGGGAGGCAGTATAGACAGAAGCAGCTGGCGGCGGCAACTTTGGCTTGGCATGTTTCGACGGCATCGGGCAAAAGGCTACCTGAAAGCATAGTGTCAACAAAATTCAAACCGCTGCCGGTTTTCAGGTAGCCTTTTACAAACTAAACTCCGCCGAATGCTTGAAATGCGCTTGCCTGCCCCCAATTTGCCGGGCAATGAGGCTTTAGCCATCCTATTCAACTGAAAACAATAACCGAGAAGATAATGACCCAATCCCAGCATAATCCCGCTGAAACCCGCACCCTGCCGATGTTGCCGCTGCGTGACGTGGTGGTGTATCCGCATATGGTGCTGCCGCTGTTTGTCGGCCGCCCCAAATCCATTGCCGCGCTGGATGCCGCCATCGAGCAAGACGGGCCGGTGTTCCTTTTGGCGCAGAAAAATCCGGCCAACGAAGACCCCGGCACAGACGATTTGCACACCATCGGCACGCTGGCCAACATCCTGCAAGTGCTGAAATTGCCCGACGGCACGGTGAAGGTGCTGGTAGAAGGCATGCAGCGCGCCCGCGCATTGTCGGTGAACGACAGCGGCGATTATTTCCAAGCCGAAATTGAAGTGCTGGCTGCCGAAGAAAACACCGACGGCCACGACTACGAAGCCCTGCGCCGCACGCTTTTGGCGCAATTCGACCAGTTCATCAAGCTCAACAAGAAAATCCCCGGCGAAGTGGCCGGCACCATTCACGGCATCACCGACCACAGCCGCCTGGTGGACACCATTGCCGCCCACTTGCAGCTCAAGTTGGAGCAGCGGCAGGAGATTTTGGAAATCACCGACGTGGCCGAGCGCATGGAACATCTGCTTGGCCAGCTGGAAGCTGAGCTGGACATTTTGCAAGTAGAAAAACGTATCCGTGGCCGGGTGAAGCGGCAGATGGAAAAATCCCAGCGCGACTATTATCTGAACGAGCAAGTAAAAGCGATTCAGAAAGAGTTGGGCGAGGGCGATGAACGCGAAGAGCTCGACCAACTCGAACAGCAGGTGCGCGAAGCCGGCATGAGCAAGGAAGCGGAAGAAAAAGCGCTGGGTGAAATGAAAAAGCTGCGCATGATGCCGCCGATGTCGGCTGAGTCTTCCGTGGTGCGCAACTATATCGAAACGCTGGTAGACATTCCGTGGAAGAAGAAAAGCAAGGTCAGCAAAGATATTGTGCAGGCCGATTTGGTGCTCAATGCCGACCACTACGGCTTGGAAAAGGTGAAAGAGCGCATTTTGGAATATTTGGCCGTGCAAAAACGCATGAACAAGCTCAAAGGCCCGATTCTGTGCCTGGTGGGCCCGCCCGGCGTGGGTAAAACCTCGCTTGGCCAATCTATTGCCAAAGCCACCGGCCGTAAATATGTGCGCATGGCTTTGGGCGGCATCCATGACGAGAGCGAAATCCGCGGCCATCGCCGTACCTACATCGGCTCGATGCCGGGCAAAATCATCCAAAATATGATTAAAGCCGGCGTGAATAATCCGCTGTTCCTGCTGGACGAAATCGATAAACTCGGCCGCGATTTCCGTGGCGATCCGGCCAGTGCGCTGTTGGAGGTGCTTGATCCGGAGCAAAACCACTCCTTTGCCGACCACTATGTGGAAGTGGATTTCGACCTGAGCAATGTGATGTTCCTCGCTACTTCCAACAGCATGGACATCCCGCCCGCGCTGCTCGACCGCATGGAAATTATCCGACTTTCCGGCTACACCGAAGACGAAAAAGTAAATATTGCCATGCAATATCTCGTGCCCAAGCAAATTGAGCGCAACGGGGTGAAAAAAGGCGAAATCGATATTCAAGAAAGCGCAGTACGCGACATCATCCGCTACTACACCCGTGAAGCCGGCGTACGCTCACTCGACCGCGAAATCGCCAAAATCTGCCGTAAGGTGGTGATGAAGCAGGTATTGGAGCAAGATAAAAAAGCCGGTGCCAAACGCGCTGCTGCGCCGCAAATCGTGGTGGTGGATGCCACCAACCTGCACGAATACCTTGGTGTGCGCCGCTTCGATTACGGTGTGGCCGAGAACGAAAACCGTGTCGGCCAGGTTACCGGCCTGGCGTGGACGGAAGTCGGCGGCGAGCTGCTCACCATCGAAGCCGTTGCGCTCAAAGGCAAAGGCAATATCCTGCGCACCGGTAAGCTGGGTGATGTGATGCAGGAATCGATTTCTGCCGCTTGGAGCGTGGTACGCTCGCGTGCCGAAGTATTGGGCATTGCACCGGATTTCTACGAGAAAACCGATATCCATGTGCACGTTCCGGAAGGTGCTACGCCTAAAGACGGCCCCAGCGCCGGTATCGGCATGACGCTGGCCATTGTGTCTTCGCTCACCGGTATTCCCGTGCGTGCCGACGTGGCCATGACCGGTGAAATCACCCTGCGTGGCGAAGTATTGCCCATCGGCGGTTTGAAGGAAAAACTGTTAGCTGCCCTGCGCGGCGGCATCAAGCATGTGCTGATTCCGCAGGAAAACGTGAAAGATTTGGAAGAAATTCCGCAAAACGTGAAAGAAGGGCTAGAAATCCACCCGGTGCGTTGGATTGACGAAGTGCTTTCCTTCGGCCTGGAATATCAGCCGCAACCTTGGCAGGACGTGCCCGCAGCTAAGCCGAAAACCCCGGCAAAATCCGGCGGCCGCGCCACCAAGCATTAAGGCGAAAAGCGGCAGGCTGTGTTGTGTGAAAGGCGCAAACCTGCCGCTTTGGCTGAAAATAGCTACTTTCCAGCCGTTTATTTGCTTGACCGATGATTTTGAACTTGCTATAAAGCAGCCTGTTGCAGACAAACGCATTGGTGCCGACCACAATCGGCCGATTCTTCATTACTCCTCAACTAGAAAGGGACTTAACGTGAACAAGTCTGAATTGATTGAAGCGATTGCTAAGGAAGCTGACATTTCCAAGGCTGCTGCCGGCAAGGCACTGGATGGTTTTACCAAGGCTGTTACCACCGCTCTGAAAAAAGGCGACACCGTAACTCTGGTTGGCTTCGGCACTTTCTACGTGGGCGAACGCGCCGAACGCAAAGGCCGCAACCCGCAAACCGGTAAAGAACTGATTATTCCGGCTGCCAAATCTCCGAAATTCCGTGCAGGTAAAGCGTTGAAAGATGCGCTGTAAACCGCACCTTCTTGCATAAATGAAAAAAGACAGGCTTTCTGCCTGTCTTTTTTCTTGCCTATGTTTTCAGGTAGCCTCTTATGCTTGGTAGTGCAGCGGAGGATTCTGGCATTAAATAAACTGTTTGGAGTTATATCGCGGATTAAATTTACTTTCGATACAAGGCAGCGAACCGCGGACGATATTCACAGTGTAGTAAAGTCAGCCAAGGCTATCGAGAAAGTTAAGTTAATTCGCTATAGCCCGCCACCCGCAGAACCGTTACAATACCGCATTTAATTTTCACCACGCTTCCTTTTTATTTTTATGTTTGCCATCGTCGAAAAACACCGCCGCCTGTCTCAAGTGCTCCTTGGGCTGATTACTGTTACCTTTGTGGGATTCGGTGCCCAAACCCTTACTTCGGGTATGCACAGCAGCTATATCAGCAAAATCGGCAATACCCACATCACTGCCGAGCAAGTGCAGGAACTGCTGAGGGAAGCGCCGCGGCATAGCGACCAACCCATCAGCAAAGACGACGTTTACCAATCGCTGGTGCAGCAAGCCTATTTCGATCAGGGTGCGGCAGAGCTGGGCGTTGGCGAGCTTTCTATTGAACAAATCAAGGGTGTGATTACGCGCGATCCTTCATTCCAAGTCAACGGCCAATTCAGCCCCGAGCAGTTTCAAGCCTATCTGCGCCAAAGAGGGATTACCGAAGAGCGGCTGATTGAGGAAATGCGCAGCCAGTATCGCCGCCAAACCCTTATCAGCCTGTTGAGCAACGGCAATATCGTTAGCGACAGCCAAGCTAACCAAATCCTTGCCCTTACCGGCAGCGAGCGTGAGTTGCGTACTGCGCCCTTCAATGCGGCCGATTTTGCCAGCAAAGTACAGCCCACTGATGCCGCCTTGCGCAGCTATTTTGAAGCCAACAAAGCCAAATATGCCTTGCCTTTGGCAGTGAAGCTTGAGTTTGTTGATTTGAACGTAGAAGAGCTGGCCAAACAGCAAACTGTGAGTGCACAGGAGTTGCAAGAGGCCTACCGCAACCTGCCCACCGCCGCCAGCGAAGCCAAGCCGCCGTTTGAGAGCGTGAAAGCCCAGCTGGAAGAGAGCGTGCGCCAGCGTAAAGCCGCCCAAGCCTTAGGTAATGCACGTGAACAGTTGGCACAACTGGCCTTCGACCACCCGGACAGCCTGCAAAAAGTGGCACAGGAAATGAAGCTGCCGCTGCAAAAACATGAAGAATGGCTCAGCCAGCCCGAAGCTGCCGCCGCCAAGCTGCCGCAAGCCGTGCAGGAAGCCATGTTCAGCGCCGAGGTGATCGAGCGCCGCCACAATTCTGAAGTATTGGATATGGGCAACAGCGTATTGCGCGTGTTGCGTGCCACCGATGTGAGCAAAGCCCGCAATCAAAGCTTTGAAGAAGCCAAGGAAGCGGTGCGCAAAGATTATGTGGCCGTGGAGAGTGCCAAGCTGGCACAAGCTGCCGCTGCTCAAGCCTTGAGCAATCTGCAAGCCGGTAAGGCAGTGGATAACCTGCAATGGAGCAATCCGGAAAAAGCCAGTGCCACCCAGCTGCAACAAGCCGTTGGCCTGCAAAACTTTGCCGCCATCGTGAAAGCCCATCCGCAAAACGGCAAACCCGGCTACGCAGTGATTACCCTGCCCAACGGTAATGCCGCCTTGGTGGAAGTACGCGCCATCAGCCTGCCGGAAAACAGCAAACAGCAGTTGCCGGAGCTGCGCCAACAAGTTGCCGGACGCAATACCGAAGCGTTCTACCGCCAATATCTGCAAGTGCTGCAACGAAAATACCCGATACAGCATGGCTCGCAGAAATTGGATCGGGATGAAAACTGATTGATTTTGCCGCTTGAAAAGGCTACCTGAAAGGTTCAGGTAGCCTTTTGCTATTTCTACTTGGCTTTGGCAGAGTGATAACAGGGAAGGGCGGCTTGGATGTTTTAATAATGTTAGGAAATCTTGGTTTGTTAAGTTGCATTCGTTCCAGCTTCTTGCGTCAATAGAGCAGAAGCAAACTGATGCCTTGTATAGAAACAATAGAAAGGCTACCTGAAACTTTCAGGTAGCCTTTCTATTGCTGCAATTATGCTTGGAGCAAGCCGCCCATCCAGCCTAACCCGCTGCCAGATTGCGCAGCTCACGCACCGCATCGGCAATTTCACCCGCAGTCAGGCCGATGGGGCCGATGCCGCGGGCGGCCAGCAGCTCTGCCGCCGTGCCGTGCATCCACACTGCCGCGCAGGCCGCATCTTGCATGGGCAGATGTTGTGCCAGCAGGGCAGCCATCAGACCGCTCAATACGTCGCCACTGCCGGCGGTGGCCAAGCCGGGGTTGCCGCTGTCGTTTTCGTACACAATCCGCCCGTCTGGCGTACACACCAAGGTTTTCGCACCTTTGAGCACCACATAGCTGCCGTAGCGCTCGGCAATATTGGAGGCCGCCAAATAGCGGTTACCCTGCACCTCTTCCACTGTAATACCCAGCAGGCGTGCCGCTTCCAGCGGATGAGGTGTAAGCACCACATTATTGGGCAAAAACATTGTTTCTACCGCCAGCAGGTTCAGCGCATCGGCATCCAGCAGCAGCGGTGCATCAGTATGGATGGCCGCTGCCGTGGTCTGCTCCAACAGCTGACGCGAGGCATCGCTCATGCCCAAGCCGCAGCCAATAGCGTAAACGCTGATGTCGCGCCGCTGCACCAGCTGCGCGGCGGTGGTGATCATGATTTCCGGATAATTAGGCAGATACGGTATCGGCAGGCTGTTTTGCGCAAAACCGAGCCATACTTTGCCCGCCCCGCCTTTCAAGGCCGCGCTGGCTGCCAGCACACCGGCGCCGGACATGCCGGCCGCGCTGCCCACCACAGCCACCGTGCCGAACGTGCCTTTATGGCTGTCTTCCGCGCGTGGTTTGATTAAAAGGGGGAAACGGAAACGGGCAGTATGCTGCCACTGCGCCAACTGCTGGGATAAATCTGCCATATCAAACCTCATGTTATTCAATTAGACAAATGCCAAGCAAACGGCATACCGAGAGTGCGGCCATTACGCCGAATATTGAGCTAGGGCAAACACGGTGCAGGCAGCCATTGACCTGGTGCCAGATCCAGCTGCCACAAATCCAACCGACCGATGCCCACGCGCACCAGCCGCAGGCAGGGGTAGCCCGCCTTGGCCGTCATACGGCGTACTTGGCGGTTTTTGCCTTCGCTGATGCGGATTTCCAACCAAAAATCCGGCACACTCTTGCGCACCCGAATCGGCGGCACACGCGGCCACAGGCGGTCGGTTTCCGATTTTTCAGGTAGCCTGATCTGCGCCGGGCGGGTAACGAAATCGCCCAAATCTACGCCGTGCCGCAATAAATCCAGTTTTGCTTCGTCCGGGCTACCTTCGAGCTGCGCCCAATAGGTTTTCACCGTTTTGTGGCGCGGATCGGCAATTTTGGCTTGCAGGCGGCCGTTAGCCGTGAGCAGCAGCAGGCCTTCGCTGTCGGTGTCCAGCCGCCCGGCGGGATAAACATCGGGCAGCCCGATAAACTCTTTCAGCGAGCGGTGTTTCTCGTGCGGGCTGAATTGGCAGATAACCCCATAGGGCTTGTTGAAAACGATTAAATCAGACATGGTGCGCGGGCCGGCTGGGGTTTCAGGTAGCCTTTTAGGCCGAAATGGCTAGATTATATAGCCGGAATCAAAGCTATTCCAGCCGCCTACACCCGTATTCCCAAGCAACGCAAGCCATCCGGCGGTATAATCGCCTTCGGCTGAACTGAGGCTACCTGAAAACGCAAGCTGCAACAAAATTGGAGCGTAGCGAAGTTTCTGCCAAGCCAAGGCCTAATCCCATCTACATAGCGAGAATACCATGTCCCCAGCCCCCATCCGCACCGGCCGCGCCGCCGACCAACTGCGCCCCGTCAGCATCACCCCCCATTTCCTGCCGCATGCCGACGGCTCCGCCCTGATTGCCTGCGGCAACACCAAAGTGATTTGCACCGCCAGCATCGACGAATCCGTTCCGCCCTTTCTGCGCGGCAAAAACCAAGGCTGGGTAACCGCCGAATACGGCATGCTCCCCGCCTCCACCGCCAGCCGTATGCGCCGCGAAGCCGCCCAAGGCAAGCAGTCCGGCCGCACCCAGGAGATCCAACGCCTAATCGGCCGCTCCCTGCGTGCCGCCGTAGATTTGAGCCAGCTGGGCGAACGCCAAATCCTGATCGATTGCGACGTGATCCAAGCCGACGGCGGCACCCGCACCGCCAGCATCACCGGCGCATACGTCGCCCTGCATTTGGCCATTGGCAAGCTCTTGGCCGCGGGCAAACTCGCGCACAACCCGATCCGCGAAGCCGTGGCCGCCGTATCGCTCGGCATCGTCGGCGGCGTGCCCCTGCTTGATTTGGACTACCCTGAAGACTCCGGTTGCGATAGCGACATCAACCTCGTAATGACCGCCTCCGGTAACATCATCGAAATCCAAGGCACCGCCGAAGGCGATGCCTTTAGCCCCGCCGCACTCACCCAACTGCTCGCGCTCGGCCAAAAAGGCATCGTCGAGTTGCTGCAACACCAGCAGGCCGCCATTGCCGCCGCCGGATAAGGCTACCTGAAAGCCGGTTTAACGGCTCATCCATTGCAATTTCGGTGAAGCGGCGTTTTCAGGTAGCCCCAACACCGAACAGGCTACCTGAAAGTGCAGTATCAACGAAGTTATAGTGAATTAAATTTAAATCAGGACAAGGAGGCGAGCCGCAGACAGTACAGATAGTACGGCAAGGCGAGGCAACGCTGTACTGGTTTAAATTTAATTCACTATAAAACCACCTATAATCCAAACAAGAGAAACCCATGAAACTCTACACCAGCCCCACTTCCCCCTACGGCCGCCTTATCCTGCTTGCTGCCATGCCGCGGCATGATCTTGATTTCGAGATTGCCTATACTAATCCTTGGGAAAACCCCGCCGAGCTCCAAGCCCTCAACCCCTTCTCCCAAGTGCCCGTTCTGCAAATCGACAGCAACACCGTGATCGGCAACAGCCCGTTTATCTTGGATTTCCTGCTCGGCCACCCCCTGCGCACCGCCGAGCAAACCGCCACCGCCGCCTTTGCCTTCTCCCTGCTCGACCAGCTGGTGAAACTCTTCGGTCTGCAAAAATTCAAAGCCGAAAACACCCCCGACCACCCGCTCACCGAACGCGCCCGCGCCGCCTGCAGCCGAGGCCTAGCCGCTGCCCCGCAGCTGGATGCCGAGAGCGGCGATGTCGCCCACCTCGCGCTGGGCATGGCCTTGGTGTTCATGCAATACCGCCTGCCTGATTTGCAGCCCCACCTCAGCCCTGCCAACCAAAAGGCATTGGCACAATTTACCGCCCGCGCCGACGTGCGCGCCGTGTCGCCGGAAAACTTGGAAACCCGCCCCGCCACCTTGGCGCAGCTGCGGCAGAGCTTGGTTTAGTCATAGCCGTATTCCTGTCGGTACGGCAATAAGCTACCTGAAGCTAAATTTCCTGCTACGGTTTTTCAGGTAGCCTCTCTATCCGTTATCAAAACCATATCGGGAAACAAGAAAGGAAACTCAGTATGAACACCCCGCAAACCGCCATCATCCCGGAAACCATCACCGCCGCCATTTATATCGAGGCCGACGTGCGCGATGCGGCCAAAGTCAAAACCGCCTGCCGCGAAGTCCTCGCCGCGCTGGCCGACTGCCAAACCCGTTTCCCCGGCCACGAGTTGGGTATGACCATCGCCTTCGGTGCAGACTTCTGGCGCGATCTGAACCATAGCGGCGAAGGCGAAGAAATCCGCCCGTTCGTGCCGCTGGGCAACGGCCTGTGTCCGGCTACTCAGTGTGATGTGATGATCCATATCCAATCCACTCATACCGGCCTGAACTATTTGTTGGCAGAAAAAGTGCTGGCGGTTTTCGGGCAATCGCTTGAGGTGAAAAACGAAACCCACGGCTTCCGTATGCCGGAAGAGCGAGGGTTAGACGGCTTTGTGGACGGCACAGAAAACCCGCACGGCGACGAAGAAATCGCCTCCGTCGGCATCATTGCCGAAGGGAAAAGCGCGGGCGGCAGCTATGTGGTGCTGCAACAATACCTGCACGACCTGCAAAAATGGGATAGTATCAGCGTGAAGGAGCAGGAACAGTCCGTTGGCCGAAGTAAAGTCGATAACATCGAATTTGCCCGTGAAGACCGTTTGCCCGATTCGCACCTGGGCCGCACCAACATCAAGGAAAACGGCGTCGGCCTGAAAATCGTGCGCCGCAGCCTGCCTTTCGGCCAAGTGAGCGGCGAGCACGGCCTGCAATTCATCGCCTACAGCGCCAGCCTGCACAATATCGACGAACAACTGAAATTCATGTTCGGCGAAAAAGACGACAAAATCGACCTGCTGCTGAAACATATGTCTACCGCCAAGCGTAGTGCCTACTACTACGCGCCGAGCGTGGAGCGCTTGGCTGATCTGTGATGCTGCGGATTGGTTTGGTTGGTTGACAATACAAAGGCTACCTGAATTTCAGGTAGCCTTTAATTTGATAAGAATGTGGGGGCTATGTAGAAAAGGCTACCTGAAAACATTGCGGAACAGCGCCACGTTTGTTTCAGGTAGCCTTACTTCTCGCTATCAAGCAATCTAATTAATCAAACTGTTTCCTGATCAGCCGGCTTGCCGCGGGCCATTTTGCCGATGATGCTGCCGAGCACAATCCCGGCCAGGGCGAAGGGCAGCCACTCCAGCGAATAGGCTTTCAGCGGCAGTTGCTCGGTAAAGCCTGCGCCGGCCACGGAGAGGATGGAAACCGCGGTAGCCAGGCCGGTGGCGAGGCGGTGGGCAAGCAGGGGTATCGGGCGGATGAAGTTGTCGATAATCAGCAGCAGCAGGATGGTCATGGCAATCGGGTAGAGCACCATCAATACGGGCACCGATTTGCCGATAACGGCGCTCAAGCCTTGGTTGGCCAGGATGAAGCTCACGAGGGTTACGGCGATGACGTAGCTGCTGTAGCGGATGCGCGGGAACAGGCCGTAGAAGAATTCGCCCACGGCGGTCACCAAGCCGACCGAGGTGGTGAGGCAGGCGAGGGTAACGATGATGCCGAACAGGATACGGCCGAAGCTGCCGAAGGTTTGGTAGGCGGCGGTATTGAGCAGGAAGGAGCCGATGTCTTGCTGTTTGGCAGACAGGTCGGCCAGGGTGTCGGGCGACACGGGCAGACGGTTGCTCACCCAGGCCAGGCCGACATAAATAATAGCCAGCGATACGGCGGCGATGATGCCGGCCACAAAAGTTTGCTTCATCACCACTTGGTTATCGCGCTGATCCGCCGGCATTTTGGCCTTAATGGCGTTGATCACAATTACGGAAAAGGCCACGGAGGCAAGCACGTCCATGGTTTGGTAGCCACCGATAAAACCGGCCAAGAAGGCGGATTGGTCGCCAAAGTTGGCAGCCGGCATGGTGGGCGGATTGCCGTAGAGCCACCACACGGATTTGCCGATCAGGGCAAGGATGGCGATGAGCAGGGCAGGGGTGAGGATGGCGCCGATGCGCTCGACCATTTTGGAGGGGTTCAGGCTCAGCCACAGGGTGACGGCGTAGTAAACCACGGTGAAGGCGAGAAGCGAGGTGCGGCCGGCTTCACCGATAAAGGGCAACACGGCCATTTCGTAGGAGGTGGCGCCGGTGCGCGGGATGGCGAAGAAAGGGCCGATGGTGAGATAAATCGCCATCAGGAAAATGACGGCAAACCAAGGGTGGATGCGGGTGAGGGCGGTTTTGTAGCCGTTATGGTAGAAAGCGCTTACCACGATGCCTAACAGCGGCAGGCCGACGCCGGTGATTACGAAGCCGAGGAGGGTGCTCCAGAATTCGGGGCCGCTATTGAGGCCGAGGGTGGGCGGGAAAATCAGGTTGCCGGCGCCAAAAAAGATGGCGAACAGCATAAAGCCGATAATAAAGGTGTTCTTATTCATGAGTTTTCTAGCGGGCTGCTATTGCTTGTATAGAGCCGAGAGCCGAGGTAAAAAGGCGTTATGATACCGAATCAGCTGCTAAAGGGGTAGGGCGGTGAGGTAAATGGATTTTTACTTCGTTGAAGCCGATGTTTTCAGGTAGCCTCTTACCAGCTTGAGGCTACCTGAAAAAAGGGTTTATCTGAAACCTGGTTTGCATGGAGCAAGATATGTAAAACGCTTTATCCCGACAGCGGGAAACAGTATAATCTGACACTTTCGCCGACGAATTAACCCTTTCTTTCCTTGCGCTGATTTTATGCCGCTGCTGTCTATCGAATTTGCTGCCTTTTTCCTGTGCTTCTTCCCCGTTTATTGGCTGTTAGCCAAGCATCCGCGCTGGCAGAATTGGCTGTTGCTGTTTGCCGGTTTGGGTTGGCTGTGGCATTTGCACTGGGGCTTCGCTGTGGCGGTGTTGGTGTTTTCGCTGGGGGTTACGCTGATTGCGGCCGGTTTATCGCAAGGCAAAGCGCAGGCGGTTCGGCGCAGATGGCTCGCGGCAGGCGTGCTGTTGGCGGTGTTGAATTTGTCATTTTTCAAATATGTAGATTTCTTCCTGCCACTGTTGCAGCGCGGCGGGCAAGATGCGGCGTTGGGCATTTTGATGCCGCTGGGCATTTCCTACTACACCTTTCAAGGCGTGGCTTATTTGGTGTCGCTCTACCGCAATGAAGATGTGCGGCTCAAATGGCGCGAGCTTTTGCTGTATTTCAGCTTTTTCCCCACCATTACTTCCGGTCCGATTGCCCGTGCCGGCCAATTAAAAAGCATCTACGGCACAGACGGCGGCATGGCAGCGCAAATCCGCAGCGAACAGCCGCGCGTTATCATCCGCCCGGCATTGGCTATCGGCCTGATTGTGCTGGGTATCTGCAAAAAATGGTGGCTGGCCGGGGCGCTGGGCGGCAACTGGGTAGACCCGGTATTTGAAAATCCGCTGCAATACGATGCCATCACGGTGCTCACCGCGATGTATGGCTATACCGTTCAGCTGTTTATGGATTTTTCCGGGTACACCGATTTAGTGGTGGGCATGGCCATGCTGCTCGGCTTTCAGCTGCCGCAAAACTTCGCCATGCCGCTGCGCGCGTTTAATCTGCGCGACTTCTGGGACCGTTGGCACATCACGCTCTCCACTTGGATTCGCGACTACATCTATATCCCGCTGGGCGGCAGCCGCAAAGGCTGGTGGCGCACGCAAATCAATTTGATGATTGCCATGCTGCTCTCCGGCATTTGGCACGGCCACGGCTGGAATTTTTTGCTGTGGGGCGCGTTGCACGGCGTGGTGCTGGTCGGGCTGAATATCGGCGACAAGATTTTGGGCGGGCGAGAGAAATTATCCGGCTCATCCCGCTTTGGCAAGCTAGTGGCAGTGCTGTTTACCGTAAACTTCGTCTGCCTCTCCTTCGTGGTATTCCGCACTGCCAGTCTGGCTGATGCCGGGCTGATGTTCCGTTCGTTGTTCGGTGGTGGCGGCAGCGGCGTACCGGAGTTTGAAACCCTGCTGGTACTGGGTGCAATGGTGTTTGCGCTGGCTGCATATGGCCTCTTGGCCAAGCTGTTTAATGGTGCAGTGGCATTGTTGGAACGCCTGCCGATGTGGACATGGCCGCTGCCGATGGGCGCTGCGATGTGGCTGCTGATGGTGTTTGCTCCTTCCGGCATCCCCGGCTTTATGTATGCTAACTTTTAATAACTATAATAATAAGAAAGGATTAAGCAGTCATGAATCCCAGTAAAGCCAAGCGCAGAGCCAATAAGCACAAACACCGCGATCAAGCTGCCCGCCGTAAATTGAGCGTGGAAAAACGCCCAGAGCAGTTGGAGTTGCCGGTATCGATGCCGGAGCAAGTTGCAGCCAAACCCGAATCGCAGGCTAAGGCCGCAGCCCAACAGAAAACTAAACCTGCAGCCAAAGCGGCTAAAGCTGAGACTATATCGTCCTCTCGTTTTCAGGTAGCCTCAGGCCAAACAACCAGAGCAGGGCATAAAGCGCCACAGCGTAAACCAAAATCTGCGCAATATGCTACCGTACGGCCGGCCAAAACCGCCCGCCCCGTAGCAGATGCTGCCAGTCTGTCCAGTCCAGCATCGGATAAACAAAACAAGCCTGCTTCGCCGGTGTGGCGGCTATATGTGGCCATGCTGCTTACTGCGCTGCTCACGGTGTGGTTCAGCCAAGATTCCATCAATGCCTATTGGCAACAAACCTACCACCGCGCCAGCCCCTTGGAAAAATTAAACGACTACGGCTGGTGGCGCAGTGGCAGCCATTGGCAACAGGCTGCTCTAGAGCGGCACGAGGCCGCCTTAAGCTGGCTGGAAACCAAAAATGAAAGCTGGCGCCAGCAGCATACCGCCGAGCATGCGCCACCGAGTATAGTAGTATTGCCTACTGAACCTACCGTGCCTTCTGAGGCTGAGGCTAAGCCTGCTTCTGCGCCAGTTGTAGCGCAAAACACTGCGTCCAAACCGCTGCCGGAGCGCGTGCAGCTTTCGGCTGGCGACAAAGTATTTTTTGCCGGCGATTCTATGATGGAAGGCGTAGCGCCGCATGTACAAAGATGGTTGAGCAGCCAATACGGCATCGATTCGCTCAACCTCAGCCGCCAAAGCACCGGGCTGTCCTATCCCAGCTTCTTCGACTGGCCGGCTACTATAGAAAAAACCTTGCGGGAAGATCAAAAAATCAGGTTGCTGGTGGTGTTCCTGGGGCCGAACGACCCTTGGGATTTCCCCAATCCCGAACCGGGCACTCGAGGCTACCTGAAATTCCAAAGCCCAGAATGGGAACAGGTGTACCGACAGCGTATCGAACGCATTGTGACAGCCGCCAAGGCTGCCGATGTGCAGATTATTTGGCTGGGCGTGCCGCTGATGAAGAGCAGCCGACTCAATGCCCAAATGCGCTACCTAGACAGCCTGTTTGCCAGCGAGCTGGCCGGGAAAACCATCTGGCTGCCCACCGATAAAATCATGGGCGGCGAAGACGGGCAATACCGCGACAGCATCATCATCAACGGGCAAACCGTCCGCTTGCGCAGCAAAGACGGTATTCATTTCACCATAAAGGGACAACAGTTTCTGGCCGACCAGATAGCAGGCCGTATCGACTACCGACCTGCCAATGCCGTTGCGCCAGCCACCCCTGCCGCCTCCGAAACCGTGATGGCGAGTGGAAAATCATAATTGAAGGATAGCTAGAGTAATGTTGTTTTCCAAAAAAGGCCGCAAGCTGGCCTTGATGACCGCCTGCCTGCTCGCCTGCCAGGCCTGCAGCGCCGAAACCGCCGCCCAAGGCACGCCTGAAAAAGCCGAGCTTACTAACTACGGCAGCTGGCAGCCTGTGTGGCTCGACAAGCTGCAACGGCTTAACCGTGGCGGCGACGTGAAATTCCGTATCATCCAGCTGGGCGACTCCCATACCGCCGGCGACTACTTTACCAACGAATTGCGCACCCGTTTGCAGCAGCAGTGGGGCGATGGCGGCATCGGCTGGGTGTATCCCAACACCGTATCCGGCCAGCGTAATGCCCAAGTGCTGCATAGCAGCAGCGGTTGGCAGGTGTTGAGCAACCGCAATGCCCGTGCCGATTTTCCGCTGGGCGGCATTCTCAACCGCTCCTCCGGCGGCGGTGGCAGCGTAACCGTTAATCCACGCACCCCCATCGGCGAAGCCCAGCAGATCACCATCACTGCCCGCCCCGTGTTTGCCGACAGCGAGCTCAAAGTACACGATTCGCAAGGCAGCCAAGTTGCCTCTCTGCCCAACCTCGGCAGTAACGCTTGGCAGTATTTCTCCTTCACCTCCCGGCTGCCGCTCAGTTACCGCGCCCAAGCCGGCGATATTTGGGAAATCGGCCACATCAACATTGAAAACAACCGCCCCGGTGTAATCGTATCCGCCATGGGCATCAACGGCTCGCAGCTCTCGCAATGGAGCGGCTGGCGTGCCGATTGGCAGCAGGATTTGTCTGCCACCCAAGCTGATTTGGTTATCCTGGCCTACGGTACCAACGAAGCGTTTAACAGCCACCTCGATATGGTGCAAACCAAGCGTATTTGGGCCGATACCATCCACAAAATCCGCGAAGCGCTGCCCGGTGCCGGCATCCTGATTATCGGCGCACCCGAGTCGCTTAAAGGGCGGCATGGCCAATGCGGCCAACGCCCGCCTTATCTGGATGCCATGCAGCAAATGCAACGCGACGTAGCACAGCAGGAGCAAATCCTGTATTGGTCATGGCAGGCCGCCATGGGCGGTGCGTGTAGTATGAAAAGCTGGATGGCACAAGGTTTAGGCGCGCGCGACGGTGTACACTTCACCGCCCAAGGCTACCAAACCGCTGCCGGCAAGCTGGCCGACGACCTCATCAAACTGGCTAATAAATAACCCGCCACACCGATTTCAGGTAGCCTCAGATAAGAGGCTACCTGAAAGCCAATTAACAAGTTAATTGCAGTTCAATCAATCCGGTGTAACCCAAGCAATATTTTCAGGTAGCCTGCAATACATCCAAGGCTACCTGAAAATACAATAGGCCAATTACCCATTCGCTACGGAGCCCAACCATGCCGAAACGCCAAGACATTATCCGCTGGTGCAACGAATTCTTGCGCACTGCCGAATTCCACGACTATGCCCCCAACGGCCTGCAGGTGGAAGGGCGGGAAGAGGTACGCAAAATCGTGTGTGCCGTTACCGCCAGCCAGGCTGCCATCGATTATGCCGTGGTGCAGAATGCCGATATGCTCCTGGTGCACCACGGCCTGTTTTGGAAAAGCGAGCCGATTACCATTACCGGCTGGAAACACCGCCGCATCGCCACACTTATCCGGCACAACATCAATATGGTCGGTTATCACCTGCCGCTCGATGCCCACCCTGAACTGGGTAATAACGCTCAGCTGGCAGTACGCATGGGGTGGCACATAGAAGGCCAAGCCGGTGAGCAAAACCTACTTATGTTCGGCACACCAGAGGCAGAGGCAGACGGCAATGCGCTGCTGGCTAACCTGGCTGAACGTTTGGGGCGCCAACCGGTATCTGCCGGTGATTTGTCGCGACCGGTGCGTAAGCTGGCTTGGTGTACCGGCGGGGCACAGGGCTTTTTCCAACAGGCAATCGATATGGGCGCAGATGCCTTCGTTACCGGCGAGATTTCTGAAGCGCAATATCATTTGGCGCAGGAAAATGGCGTGCTGTTTGTGAGTGCCGGCCACCATGCTACCGAACGTTACGGCATCCAAGCGCTGTCGGCACGGCTGCAACAAGAGTGGCCGCTGGAATGCTTGTTCTTTGATGAAGATAATCCGGCTTGAGTTGAACTGGGCAGTGTAATCTTTACATTTTGTTTTTCAGGTAGCCTTTGGCTGTATTTTTATCATGTGAATAAGCTGTTGCATTGTTGCACTTATGCCCACGCAACCTGCCGTGGTAAGACAAATCTTTACTTTATTTCAAATATTGCTTTAAGTGTTGATTTAGATTAAGGTAAAATCACGCCGCTGCGTTATTGGCAGCATTGAGGCCTTTGCAAAGTTTACCGCCCTGCGGTGCCACAACGGCTGTTGTGCAAAGGCCTCAGTATTTCGGATTTTCAGAGTATTAGGATGATTGAGTAATGACTAACCAAGAAATCAATCAGGAACGGCGGCGCTTTTTAGTGCTGGCCACTGCCGGCGCCGCCGGCGTGGGCGCACTAGGGGTAGCCACGCCTTTCGTTGCCAGCTTTTTCCCTTCGGAAAAGGCTAAAGCGGCCGGTGCGCCGATCGACATCGATGTGAGCAAAATCGAAGCCGGCCAGTTGGTTACCGCCGAATGGCGCGGCAAACCAATCTGGGTGCTCAACCGCACCGAGCAGCAGTTGAAGGATTTGCCTTCCTTAAACGCTGAATTGGTCGATCCCTCCTCCACTGCTGCCGACCAGCAGCCGGAATACTGCCAAAACGAACTGCGCTCCATTAAAGGCAAAGATAATATCTGGGTGGCCATCGGTATTTGTACCCACTTGGGTTGCTCGCCCACTTTCCGTCCCGACCTCGCTCCTGCCGATTTGGGTGCGAACTGGAAGGGCGGTTTCTTCTGCCCCTGCCACGGCTCCAAATTCGACTTGGCCGGCCGCGTGTTCAAAGGCGTGCCAGCACCGTCCAATCTGGTGATTCCTCCTTATAAATACCTGTCTGAAACCACCATCCGTGTGGGCGAAGACGGCTGATACCGGGGAACAAATCATGACCAATCAAACCAATAATAAAGCCAAAGCATTGCTCGATTGGGTGGACGCGCGTTTCCCCCTTTCTAGAATGATGAAGGAACACGTAACCGAATATTACGCACCGAAAAACTTCAATTTTTGGTATTTCTTCGGTTCGCTGGCCTTGCTGGTGCTGGTGATTCAAATTGTCAGCGGCATCTTCCTCACCATGAACTACAAGCCAGACGGTAACTTGAACCAATACCATCTGCCTGCTGCGTTTACCGCAGTGGAATACATCATGCGCGATGTGTCCGGCGGCTGGATTATCCGCTATATGCACTCTACCGGCGCCTCGATGTTCTTCATCGTGGTGTATCTGCACATGTTCCGCGGCCTGATTTACGGCTCGTTCAAAAAACCACGCGAACTCGTGTGGGTGTGCGGCGCGCTGATTTTCCTCGCCCTGATGGCAGAGGCCTTTATGGGCTACCTGCTGCCTTGGGGCCAAATGTCGTTTTGGGGTGCGCAGGTAATCATTAATCTGTTCGGCGCCATCCCCGTAATCGGCCCGGATTTGTCCACTTGGATTCGCGGCGACTTTAACGTTTCCGACGTTACGCTCAACCGCTTCTTCGCCTTGCACGTGATTGCTGTGCCGCTGGTGCTGGTTGGCCTGGTGGTGGCACATCTGATTGCACTGCATGAAGTGGGTTCCAACAACCCAGACGGCGTGGAAATTAAAAAGCTGAAAGATGAAAACGGTATCCCGCTCGACGGCATCCCTTTCCATCCGTATTACACCGTGAAAGACATTTTGGGCGTGGTGGTATTCCTAATTGTATTCTGCTCCATCATGTTCTTTGCCCCTGAAGGCGGTGGCTACTTCCTCGAAGCCCCCAACTTCGATCCGGCCAACTCGCTGAAAACCCCGGCACACATTGCTCCGGTGTGGTATTTCACTCCGTTCTACGCCATTTTGCGCGCCATCCCCTCGTTTGCCGGCACGCAGGTGTGGGGTGTGATCGGCATGGGTGCGGCAGTGATTCTGATTGCCCTCCTGCCTTGGCTTGATCGCTCGCCGGTGAAATCCGTGCGCTACCGCAACACCACCTTCAAAACCATGCTGGTGCTGTTCCTGATTGCCTTCATCGGTTTAGGTATTCTCGGTGCGCAAGTGGCTACTGATCTCAGAACAGAAATTGCCCAATCGTTCACGATTTTCTATTTCCTGTTCTTCCTCGGCATGCCGATTTACACCAGCCCTGAGCGTCCGAGCCTGGCTGCGTTTAAACAGCAGCTGCGCTCTCGTCCATTGGCTGCGCTGTTTGCCGCAGGCTGGGTGGGCGGCGTGATGCTGATTGCAGTGCTGGTGAGTATTTACGATCTATACCTGCTTGCTCGCCTGTTTTTCGCCGACCCGTTCCAAATTCAAACCCTGCTGATCCGTGTGTTCTCAGTACTGTATATGGCCTTCTTCTTTGTTGGCACGCTGCTGAATACCAAGCTGAATGCGGATCAAGCAGTGCCGGAACGTGTAACCATGAGCACTACCCGCCAAAAAATCATGTTCTTTGTGTATGCAGCCATTACATTGGCGGGTGCGTATCTGTTTGCCAACAGCATTTAACAGGAGCGGCGAAATGAAAAAACAATGGAAAAACTGGCTGGCCGCGCTGATGTTGGCCTTGCCGCTAAGTGCCAACGCCTCCGGCGGCGGCCACTACGAACATGTAGATATCGACTTGGGCGACCAAGTGAGCCTGCAACGCGGCGCACAAATTTTCGCCAACTACTGCCTTTCCTGCCATTCGGCCAGCGGCATGCGCTACAACCGCTTGCAGGACTTGGGCTTGAGTGAAGACGAAATCCGCAAAAATCTGATGTTCACCACCGATAAAACCGGCGATGTGATGCAGTCTGCCATGAATCCGGAAGATGCCAAACGCTGGTTTGGTGCCGAGCCGCCGGATTTAACCCTGATTGCCCGTTCGCGCGGTGCGGATTACCTCTACGCCTATTTGCGTGGCTTCTACAAAGACCCGAGTCGCCCAACCGGCTGGAACAACCTGGTGTTCGACAAAGTCGGCATGCCGCACCCCTTGTGGGAGCAGCAGGGTATCCGCGCAGTGGAGCTCGACAGCAAAGGCCAGCCCGTAATGGTGAAAGACGAACACGGCAACCTGGTGCCCAAGCTGTATTGGGAAGCCACCGGCCTGCATAGCCGCCGCCTGCCTAACGGCGAAGTGAGCGCCAAAGAGTTCGACCGCTACGCCAAAGACCTCGTTGCCTATCTGGTGTATATGGGCGAACCCGCGCAGCTGCAACGCAAACAAATCGGCTACGGCGTGTTGCTGTTCCTGTTTGCCATCATGCTGCCGTTGGCCTACTTCCTGAAAAAGGAATACTGGAAAGACGTGCACTAAGCAGTACCGCATCAAGAAACGCAGGTTGGCAACAGCCTGCGTTTTTGTTCGTGAGAAAAGGCTACCTGAAAAACCAGAACGGCAGTTTGGTTTCAGCTAGTCTCAAACCAGTTCAGGCTACCTGAAATCGTAAACCATCAGCCAAGCAAGCTAAAGGCTGAATAACGGTATCCACCAAAGTGCCTGATATACTAAATACCTCAAATCACAGCAGCCATATTCCAGCTAGCCTTCAAGCAATTCAGGCTACCTGAAACTTCACCAAAGAGCCACCGAATGCAAGACCTCATCGAAGAAGCCTACCGGCTGTTCGCCCCTTATACGGTTCATTTCCCACTCAACATCTGCACCTGCGCATGCTGCATGCCCGAAGACTGCCAGCACGAGCTGTTAAGTTATCGGCTGCGCGAGATTCCCGCTAACAACTTGGCCGGCTATTTGGGCAGTGTACCGCTGGCAGACGAAGCCGCCACAGCGCGCGATATGAAGCATTTCCTGCCGCGCATTTTGCAGGCCTTGGTAAACGATGAAGATGTGCGTTCTCTCGATGAAATGCTGCTCGACAAATTGCGCTGCGACCTGCCTGAATGCTGGCTGGAAGATGAAATCCGCTGGCTACACCGTTTTGCTGCCGCCTGGTTTGCACACCAAATCGCTGCTCCACGCTACGAAGGCTGCCTGTCCACGTGGCTCGTCATGTTCCACTTTGCAGGTCTCGACGTAACCGATGAGCTACTCGCCCTGTGGACGAAATCTGCTTCTGAAACCAACGCCCTGCGCGAATTTATCAGCCTGTATCTGACCATACCCTATGGCGCAAACGAACCAGACTGGGATAAAGCCTGTTATCTCCCCGACCATCGCCCGCATCGTGAGCATCTAGTCACCAAACTTTCCGTCTGGTTCGCCGCCCCGCACACCCGTGCCACCTTTCGCCACGCTTTTGAGCAAGCCTTGCTGGCCGGCCGCGAAAAGCCGGAAGAAACCCTGCTGTGGGAGCAATGCTACGACTGGCTGGCTTGAAGGCTACCTGAAAACCAAGCGAGCAATTTGCGCTGTATAGTGTTCGCGTTGCTGTAACTTTGCCCGATGAGCCTTTTTCAACCAATCTTTAGCTTGCTTCCGGAGTAGGGCGGCGTTGCCACTCTGCCTGCTGCTGAAAGGCATCTGTTGAATACAAAGCAAATTCGTCATCTACTCTAGAAAAGGCTACCTGAACCCCATCGCCGCTGTTTTCAGGTAGCCTTTCCTCCACCCGCCAAAGGCTAGTTGCAATCTGTCGTCTGGTTTTGGCTGGCTTTCAGGTAGCCTGCTTATTGTGCGCTATAATCCCGCTGTTTTCATTTCACAAAAACGGTTGCCCAAATGCGCAAAACCCTTCTCCTCGTTGACGGCTCTTCTTATCTTTACCGCGCGTATCATGCAATGGCGCAATTGACCGCGCCTGACGGTGCGCCGACGGGCGCGCTTTACGGCGTGTTGAACATGTTGCGCCGTCTGCGGGCGGATTATGTGCATGATTATTGCGCGGTGGTGTTTGATGCGAAGGGCAAGAATTTCCGCCACGAGATGTTCCCCGACTATAAGGCGACGCGCCCGCCGATGCCGGACGATTTGCGCCCGCAGGCGGAAGCCTTGCCGGATTTGGTGCGGCTGATGGGCTGGCCGGTGTTGGTCATTCCGCAAGTGGAGGCGGACGACGTTATCGGCACGCTGGCGGCGATGGCAGGCGAAGCAGGTTGGAATGTGGTGGTGTCCACCGGCGATAAGGACATGGCGCAGCTGGTGAACGAGCGCGTAACGCTGGTGAACACGATGAGCGGCGAAACGCTGGACATTGAAGGCGTGAAGGAGAAATTCGGCGTGCGCCCCGACCAAATCCGTGATTATCTCGCGCTGATGGGCGACAAGGTGGACAATGTGCCGGGCGTGGAGAAGTGCGGCCCGAAAACAGCGGTGAAGTGGCTGGAAGCCTACGGCTCGCTGGCTGGTGTGATGGAGCACGCTGCGGAAATCAAGGGCAAGGTCGGCGAAAACCTGCAAGCCGCGCTGCCCCAACTGCCGCTGTCGTATGATTTGGTGACGATTAAAACCGATGTGGACTTGCATTCGGAGCTTTCAGACGGCCTCGAAAGCCTGCGCCGCACTTCGCCGAAATGGTCGCAGCTTGCGGTCGATTTCAAACGCTGGGGCTTCCGCACTTGGCTGAAAGAAGCGGAAAGCCGTATGCACGAAGCGGCGGACGGCGATTTGTTCGGCAGCGATACGATAGGCGAACAGGCGGCGTTGGACATGGAAACGTCGTCTGAAAGGCTACCTGAAAAAGCCGTTGCACCCGAAAAGCTGGATTATCAAGCCGTTACCACCGAAGCGCAGTTTGCCGCTTTGTTGGACAAACTGTCGCAGGCGGGCAAAATCGGCATTGATACAGAAACCACTTCCCTAGACGCGATGAACGCCGCGCTGGTCGGCATCAGCATCGCATTCCAAGCAGGCGAAGCGGTTTACATCCCCGTAGGTCACAGCCTGACCGCCGCGCCTGAACAGCTTGATTTGCAGGACGTATTAGGTCGTCTGAAACCGCATTTGGAAAACCCCGCCCTGAAAAAAATCGGGCAAAACCTCAAATATGATCAACACGTTTTCGCCAACTACGGCATCGCCCTGAACGGCATTGCCGGCGACGCCATGCTCGCTTCCTACATCATCGAGAGTCATCTCGGACACGGTTTGGACGAATTGTCCGAACGCTGGCTCGGTTTGGAAACCATTACCTACGAATCGCTATGTGGCAAAGGCGCGAAGCAAATCGGTTTTGCCGACGTCGCCATCGAGCAGGCAACCGAATACGCAGCCCAAGACGCCGATTTCGCCCTGCGCCTCGACGCGCACCTGCGCGCGCAGATGGACGCCAAACAGCTTGAAATGTATGAAAAAATGGAGCTGCCCGTCGCGCAGGTATTGTTTGAAATGGAACGCAACGGTGTGCAAATCGACCGCGCCGAACTCGCCCGCCAAAGTGCGGAACTCGGCGCCGAGCTGATGAAGCTCGAACAGGAAGCCTATGCCGCCGCAGGCCAGCCGTTCAACCTCAACTCGCCCAAACAGCTGCAAGAAATCCTGTTCGACAAAATGGGCATCCCCACCAAAGGCCTGAAAAAAACCGCCAAAGGCGGCATCTCCACCAACGAAGCCGTGCTCGAACAGCTCGCGCCCGACTACCCCTTGCCCAAAATCATCTTGCAAAACCGCAGCCTGGCGAAACTCAAATCCACCTACACCGACAAACTGCCCGAAATGATCTCCCCCAAAGACGGCCGTGTGCATACCACCTACGCCCAAGCCGTCGCCATTACCGGCCGCCTCGCCAGCAACAACCCCAACCTGCAAAACATCCCCATCCGCACCGCCGAAGGCCGCCGCGTGCGTCGCGCCTTCACCGCACCGCAAGGCAGCGTCATCGTTTCCGCCGACTATTCCCAAATCGAGCTGCGCATCATGGCGCACCTCTCCGGCGACAAAACCCTCATCGCCGCATTCCAAAACGGCGAAGACGTACACCGCCGCACTGCCGCCGAAGTATTCGGCATCGCCCCCGAAAACGTCTCGCCCGAACAACGCCGCTACGCCAAAACCATCAACTTCGGCCTCATTTACGGCATGGGCCAATACGGCCTCGCGAAATCATTGGGCATAGACAACCTGTCCGCCAAAACCTTCATCGACCGCTACTTCGCCCGCTACCCCGGCGTCGCCGAATACATGCAGCGCACCAAAGAACAAGCCGCCGCGCAAGGCTACGTCGAAACCCTGTTCGGCCGCCGCCTCTACCTGCCCGACATCCGCAACAAAAACGCCAACGCCCGCGCCGGAGCCGAACGCGCCGCCATCAACGCCCCCATGCAAGGCACCGCCTCCGACCTCATCAAACGCGCCATGATAGACGTATCCCGCTGGCTTTCAGACGACCTCTTACAAAGCAAACTGATTATGCAGGTGCATGACGAACTGGTGTTGGAAGTACCCGAAGCCGAGCTGGATTTAGTGAAAGAGAAACTGCCGCAAATTATGGCGAAAGTGGATGAGGGGATGTTGAACGTGCCGCTGGTGGCTGAAGTGGGCGTGGGGATGAATTGGGAAGAGGCGCATTGAGATGAATAGAGATTGAGGTATAAAAACATGGCAGGAAAAAGGCAACACTATATTCCGCAATTCCTACAAAGAGGGTTCACGATTGAAAAAAATGGAGCAAAAACTTGGGTGGCTAGAGTAGATAGAAATCCATATCAATCGAATATACAAAATGTTGGTGTGGAAGGATATTTCTATACAAAAGAAAATAATATAATTGTTGATGAACTTATAACCAAAGAAGAGGAGATAATATCAAAAACAGTTAATAGCTTAAAAAAATATGATAATAATACCCCTGTATCTGGAGAAGTGGCTGCTAAATTAGTTGCCCACTTTGAAATTAGAAATAGAAGCCTAAGGGTAAATTTTTCCCAAGCTATAAAAAATATAGTCCAAGCTATTTCTGATACTTTTGAAAATAAGACTTTATTTTATGATTATTTAGTTAGGAAAATAAAAAGAGATAGAAAATTTATTAAAGATATAATTGATAAGGTTCAGATTTCAAATAAACAAAAGAAAATATTGACAAGAACTATTCAAAAAGATCCAAATTTATTGCTTTATTATCTGCCCGATAGCGTTATGTCTATAATGGCTACACAGTTGAGGCAGGAATTTTCTTCACAAATTATAAATAACAAAATAAAAGAAATACATTTAAAAACACTAAAAGAAACAATTGCACCAGAGGAGAAGATTAATATTTTTTCTAGGCTAAATTTTAGAATTATTAAGACAAAAGAGATATTAATTTTAGGAGATTCTATTGTTGTATTTATAAACTCATTAGGTATACAAAAGCCGTTTTATGATAAAGATGATAAGATACGATTACTTGTTATGCCTTTAGATAGTAATACTTACTTGATTGGTTCAAGTGATAGAAGTCATGAGTATTCAATCGAAGAAATTAGGAATTTTATTTCTTCTTGTTCATTAGAGTTTTTTATATCATCAGACAAGGATATTGCAGAAAAATATTGTAAACAGATAGGATCATTTGCTAGTATTTTATCAAGATGTCAAGCAGACTCGATTATAAGAGAAGTTTTAAATGAATAGGATATACTGGATTTAATAGTAAAGTCTCCTTTGAATGATTCAGTAAATCATAATTGAGTTTTGATACACCAGATTTCCTATGCTCGCATTTAATGTATATTATAACTTGCGAACTTTAATTGAATAAAATCTTCCAGTTTATTATTTAACCCAAAAGGCTACCTGAAACTTTCAGGTAGCCTTTCTTTTTGTTTCAAGCATTCAACTGCCCTTACTGCGTCAGCACATCCACACCCTGCGGCGGGGTGAAGCGGAATTGGCTGCGGGAGAGGTTGGGGCGGGTATTCAGGTTGTTGAATTTGATGGTAGTTTGGTTGCCGAAGCTGTCTTTTAGGCGCATTTCGGCCAAGTCGTCGCCTTTGAAGCCAAGGCGGATGTATTGGTAGCCGGCGTTGGAGCGTTTGGGCGTGGCCAATACGTAGTCGATGCCGCCGGCGGAGCCGTCTTCTTTCAGGGTGTAGCTGGCGGAGAGGGCGTCTTTATTGGAAAGGATGGCGGCGGGGCTATCGCCGATGGCTTGGTTTTGCGCGGTTTTGGTGATTTGTGCCAAGTCGATGTCGTAGAGCCAAATGTGGCTGCCGTCGCCTACGATGGTTTGTTTGTAGGGGCTGGTATATTCCCATTTGAAGAGGCCGGGGCGCAGGATGCTGAAGCGGCCTTGGGCATTGCGGGTTTTGTTGCGGCTTTGTACGCTTTGGCTGAAGCTGCCGCTGATGCCGTCGGTGTCGGCGTTGAATTTTTGCAGGGCTTCGATGCCGCCGGCTTGGGCGCTGCCGATAGCCATAGCTAAAACTGCTGCGGCGGCCAGGCGGAAGGTTTGGGTTTTCATCGTTTTTCCTTTGTGCGAATCAAAACGGAATGCGGCGCATTGTACCAGCTTGGGCGCGGCGGGGCAGGGCGGTTGGAATTGTAAAGACGGCGCTGAAACAGGATTTCTCCGCTAGAGCAAGGTATTAGGTGGGGTAGGGCGGCAAATTTTTAACCGGATTTTATTCCTGAGCTATAATTCGCGGCTGCGGTAAGCGGTAGTAAAGGTTGCGCCAGATACTTTTCAGGTAGCCTTCCGCCTTCTTTGGAGAACCTTATGATTCAAGCTGTATTATTCGATTTAGACGGCACATTGGCCGACACGGCGCTCGATTTGGGCGGGGCGCTCAACCGCCTCTTGGCTAGAAACGGGCTGCCTGCCGTGCCGATGGCGCAAATCCGGCCGGTGGCCAGCCACGGCGCCAACTATTTGATTAAGCTGGGCACCGGTATTGAAAAAGGCCATCCCGACCACCCGCGCTGGCGGCAGGAATATTTGGCCGAATACGAGCACGGTTTTTGCGATGAAACCGTGCTGTTTGAAGGCATCAACCCCATGCTCGAGCAGCTCGCCCGCCGCAGTATTGCCTGGGGCATCATCACCAACAAGCCGCACCGTTTCACCAGCCTGCTCGTGCCCGAACTGGGCTTCATTGCCCCGCCTGCGGTGGTGGTGAGCGGTGATACTTGTGCCGAATCCAAACCCAGCACGTTACCGATGCATCATGCCTGCCGGCAAATCGGTATTGCGCCGGAGCGTTGCCTGTATGTGGGCGATGCCGAGCGCGATATGGTGGCGGGCAAAAACGCTGGGATGGCGACTGCCTTGGCCAACTGGGGCTACATTGCCGAGAGCGACCCGGTGCACGAATGGCCGGCTGATGCGCGGCTGGATGCGCCCGGGCAGATTTTGGATTTGCTGTAGCCGAATAGCTTAACTTTTACCCAACGGAGAACGTCTTATGAAGAAAATCAGTTTATTGCTGCCGATTTGTGCCGCACTGGCTTTGAGCGGCTGTTTTATGTCGCAGAAATCGCAAATCGTGCACCGCGAAGTGCCGTATAACGCGCAAAACCAGGCACGGCTACGCATCTACGGCCAATACGGCCGCGATGTGGTACGTATGATTCCAAATAGCACCTGCGAGCAATGGGCAGAAAAACAAGGCCGCCGCCGTCATACCCGTTTCACCGGCGGCCTGCCGCGCCGTATCCGCAACCTTTCGGTGGGCATGCCTACCACTCAGCGCAGCAACACCGTGAATGCCGATACCGGCGTGGTGTTCCGCGAGTCGTATAAAGAATTTGTAGTGCCTGCTGGCAAAGCGTTGGTGCTCGATGGCGCGTTTTCCACTGAAACCCTTGGCCGTGTGGATCGCTGCCGACTTGCCGCCAGCCTCACCCCGCAGGCGGGTAAGGATTATGAAGTGCAATACTCGCGCGGCGGCGAAGGCTGCGATGTGGCTGTAGTGGAAATCCTGCCGCAGGCCAATGGCGAAGTACATCCCACCCGCCCCGCGTCCATCCAATATTGCCCGATGCCAGGCACCAGCTATTAAGCAGCAAAGGCTGGCTGAAAGCATAGGCTTCTAGAGAAGCTCAAGCAGCAATCCAGTTTTCAGGTAGCCTGTTATTTGCATAGAGGCTACCTGAAAGCATCGATCATAGTTTCAGGTAGCCTGCCTTCCTAAGGAAAACTCATGTCCTTTTCCCTTATCATCATCGGCGACGAAATCCTGCACGGTAGCCGCCAAGACAAACACTTTGCCTTTTTCAAACAGCTACTCAAAGAGCGCGGCCTGCTGCTCGATTCTGTGCAATACCTGCCCGACAACCGCCAAATCCTTATCCACCGCCTGCGCCAAAGCTTTGCCGAAGGCCTGCCCACCTTTGTTACCGGCGGCATTGGCAGCACGCCCGATGACCACACTCGCCAAGCTGCTGCCGAAGCCCTTGGCTTACCGCTGATACTGCACCCGCAGGCTGCCGCCAACATCGAAGCCGTATCCCTCAAACACGGCGACAGCCTCGACAGCCACGGCCACCAAATCCGCCTGCGCATGGCCGAGTTTCCCCAAGGCAGCAGCCTGATTCCCAATCCCTACAACAACATCGCCGGCTTTTCCATCCGCGAACACTACTTTCTACCCGGCTTTCCCGTAATGGCACAGCCCATGGCCGCTTGGGCACTCGACGAATACTACGCCCATCTCCAGCACCAAACCGAACGCCGCAGCATCAGCGCTTGGATCGACTTGCCCGAATCCCGTATCAGCGCCCTGATGGCTAGCATTGAACAGCGCTACCCCGGCATCCGCAGTTTCAGCCTGCCCGCCACCCCCACCGCTCAGCAGCGCTACCGACTGCTATTCGGCCTCAAAGCCGAAGGCGAAGCCTGCACACAGCTAAATCAGGCCTGGCAGGAAGCCGAAGCCGGCTTGAAAGAGCAGGGCGCCACCCAAATCGAGCTGGCACCGGAAGGCGTGTAAGTAGAAAGAAATCAGTTTCAGGTAGCCTGCAGTATGATTGGCTACCTGAAATTTTTATGGCTAAAACACGGCCATAAAAGGCTACCTGAAAAATATTTCATAATTTCTGTATTGACAGAAATTAAAGATGCAAATAAACTCTGCCGCACTATGAAACTGAATCCGACCACTGAAAAATTTATCCTGCATTGGGGCGAGATGGGCTCCAAGTGGGGCGTGAACCGCAGCGTGGCGCAGATCCATGCGCTGCTGTATATCATCGGGCGGCCGATGAATGCCGAAGAAATTTGCGAAACACTGGGTATGGCTCGTTCCAATGTTTCCAACAGCATTAAAGAATTGCAAGGCTTGCTATTGGTGCACACCGTGCACATCATGGGCGACAGGCGCGACCATTTCACCACTTCGGATGACGTGTGGACGCTATTCCGTACCATTGCCGAAGTGCGGATGCAGCGCGAAATCGAGCCCACCCGGCAGTTTTTGCAAACCTTAATCGACAGCCCGGAGTTCGCGCAGGAAAACGAGGCCGTGCAGCAGAAAATCCAGCAAACCCACGACTTCATCAGCACCCTTACCATCTGGGCCAATGAAATGCTGAAACTCTCCACCGGCACCATGGTGAAGATTTTGAAGCTGGGCGCGGGGATTCAGAAATTTTTCCGTTGAAGTAGTTTGCAGGTAAGATAAATAGGGCTACCTGAAACATTACCGGATATTTTCAGGTAGCCTTGCCTGAGGGATGTAACTTCTTAAATTTATGCGGATGATTCCGCTAAATTTTTAAATCTTTATTTCTCTTTAAACAGAAATTTAGGAAATAATGGATAAACAAGTTTCAGGTAGCCTGCATCATTACCAAGGCGTGGGTAGTTAGGGATTCTGCTGGCTGGAGGTTGGTAGCCTTTGAGGCAGCCTCTGGTTGGCCGGAGTGCTGATTTCGGCAGTGATATTTCTTTAGCTGCCGGCAGCAATCATGATAACTGCGCCTTGCGGTGCAGTGAGCAAGGCGGTATTGGACAGAATAGTGTGTCCGAAAGGTTTGAAAATGAAGCGGCTTGACGTATTGCGGTTTTCGATGGGTTTTTTATGGCTTTGGAGCGGGATACAGCCTGCTCTGACGGCAGCAGATATGTCGCTGGATTTACTGGGGAGGGCAGGCATTGCGGCAGAATGGCAGGCGGTAGCGTTTTATGCCTCATCGGCTTTAGACATATTTTTTGGGATCTTATGTTTCACAAAATTCAGAAATTACCGTTTTGTATGGCTATCACAATTTGCCGTAGTACTGGGCTACAGCGCGATTGTGGCGTACAGGCTACCTGAAATGTGGCTGCATCCGTTTGCGCCGCTGATTAAAAATGTGCCGATTTTGGCGGCATTATGGGTACTTGGGAGTAGGGAGCGGGATGGCATTGCAGCAGGCTAAATGCGTGCTTGGGCAACCGTCGTTCAGGCTACCTGAAATAGTTTAGTTAGCCGCCCATCCGGATTCGCGGTTTGCCCAAAGAGCCTGCTAGGCAGCCGGCATAAATTCGCCAACGTGCCAGCCACTTAATAAGGTAAGCAGCAGTGCGGCGTAATGAACAAAACGCGGTGGATAGGGTGGCAGCAGCAGACGGGTAGTGTTGAACACAAGCAGCGCGATGTGCCCGATATACAGATAGGGAAAAGCCAAAAGCCATAAGTGCCAATCCTGATAACCGCGTCCACTGTCCGCGTTGCCCTGCATGAAGGGCGTGATGCCTTGCACGACAAACAGCCAGCCGAACAGCAGCAGGGTGATGCCGAAAAAGGCGAGGGCGAAATAATCGATGTATCTGGCGCTGGTCGTGGCGGGGCGGCGGATGGTGGCATAGGCAAAGGCGGCGCAGGTGGTTATCCATGTGGTGTAAATAAGATAGGCAGCAAGCATGGGCGGTGGTTTTCAAGAGGGAAACGTGGCCGTCAGGATAACGGAAAAGCGTGGTACGCGGCAAGACGCGTGATGCGCTGAAATCAAAGGGAATTTGAATTTTTTCAGGTAGCCTGCACAGGCGAATTTCAATAGGAGCAACAAAATGAACACGTATTTAATCGTCAAAACCCTGCACATTATTTCGGCCACGCTGATGGTGGGTACGGGCTTCGGCACGGCGTTTTATCTGTTTTGGGCGAACCGTTCCGGCTCGGTGGCGGCGCAGGCGGTGGTGTCGAAATGGGTGATGAAGGCGGATTGGTGGTTCACCACGCCGGCGGTGATTTTCCAGCCGCTCTCGGGTTTGTGGATGCTGCATTATTTAGGCATGCCGCTCACGTGGGGCGGGGCATGGCTGTGGGTGAAGTGGACGTTGGCGCTGTATGCGCTGGCGGGGGTGTGTTGGCTGCCGGTGGTGTGGCTGCAAATCAAGATGGCGCGCCAGGCGGCTGCGGCTTGGCAGGCGGGCGAAAATACGCTGTCGGCCAGCTACAAACGCTATCAATTTTGGTGGGAAATGCTGGGCTATCCGGCCTTCTGTGCCACGGTGGTGATGTATTTCCTGATGGTGTTGAAGCCGATGTAGATGTGAGTCTGCCTCTGCGGAGGCGCCCGACAAAAGATTGTTAAACTGAAAATGGAGAATGATGATGCATACTTTATCTGTGATGTTACTTTTGGTGATGGTGTCTTTAACGGTGAGCCTGGTGTGCTGGCTGGTTTTAGGTGTGTCTTTGCGGCGGGTGCTGGCGTTTTTATGTAACGACCCGCGCGATGAAGTGAAGGAAATCAGCGGTATTTTTTGGCAGCGGTTGTATTTGAGCCTAACCCTGTTTACGCCGCTGTTGTGCGTGCTGCTATTTGCGCCGAATTTCGAGCGCAGTTTGGCAGATAACCTGCTTTACGCCCTACGCTGGGCCGTGTTTGGCGGCGTGAGTTTGCTGCTGGTATTGGCCTATTTGGTACGCAAACAGATTCAGGTGCTGCAACGCAGTGGTTTTGAGGGCGTGAAGCCCGAAATAGACTGTAACATACCAACTGAAACATCAAAAGGATAAGATTTCACCCCTGTGCCGAGTAGTGGTAGGCAATAGCGAGTGAACATGATTGGGAGAAACAGAATGCATAAAATCTTCTACGATGCCGAATGCCCGATCTGCGTGCGGGAGATGGAACTTATCATGCAGGATAGCCGCGCCGGATTTATGGAAGCCGTGCCGATACAGGGCAGCGAAGCCGTGTTGGCGCAATACGACATCACCACCGAAGCCGCGCTCACCTACCTGCACGTTTTAACGGACGACGGCGTGATGCTGCAAAAAATGGCCGCTGTGCGCAAAATGTACGAAGGCTACCAAGGCTTTGCACTGGTGAAACTGGCCAATCTGCCGCTGTTAAACAAACTGGCCGACCGGCTTTATCCGTGGTTCGCCCGCCACCGTTACCAATTTCCCAAATGGCTGCTTCCGCGCCCCGGATGCGAAGGCGGCGTATGCCGAATCCCACCGAAAGAAAGGACGAAAAAATGAAAAAATATTGGCTATCCATGCTGCTCCTGCCTCTCGCCGCACAGGCCGTTGCTGAAAGCCCGGAGCTGGCACGCTGCCGCCAAGTGCTTAAAGACAATATGGAAATCATGGTATTTACCATGCCTTGCCCGCCTGATGCCTCAGCGGGAAACATTCCGCAGCATAAATTTGAAAACCACCTGCGCCAAGTGGCACGCTGCAACAGCCTGCTGGAAACCCGCTATGCCGCCGATGCCGCACGGGTGCAAGCCGAGCTGAACGCCTATGTGGAAGGCCCTGCTACCGAGGCTCGCGCCTTCAGCCGCAACCCGCAGCGCAAACAGGCCTACTGCCGCCGGCAAAACGCTACGGCGCGCCGTTTGCTGATGCGGTATTAAAACGCTTTCAGGTAGCCTGAAACAATGGCTACCTGAAAATCCACCTCTTGCCCGCACAAAAGGCTAGCTGAAAAATTTTATCCAAAGAAATTAAGGCATGATGAACATCGTCCTCTTCGGTGCAAGCGGTTTTATTGGCAGCCGCGTTGCCAAAATCCTGCGCGCGCACAGCCACACGCTGCGCACTCCATCACGCAGTGAGTTTGACTACTTACAGCCAAACGAGGCTGCCGCACGCAGCATTCTGAACGGCGCCGATGCCGTGTTCAACTGTATCGGCGTGATGAGCCGTGATGAGCACGTGCTGGAAATAGTGCATCACCACACGCCAGCACTGTTGGCAAAAATTGCGGCGGAACAAGGCGTGCTGCATTGGGTGCAGCTGTCCGCATTAGGCGCAGACCCGAAGCACCGCGTGGCTTTTGTGGGCAGCAAAGGGCGGGGTGACGAAGCGGTGTGCCAAATCGGCACGGCACACAGGATGCGCGTACTGCTTGCCCGCCCATCGCTCGTGTATGGGCACGGTGGCGCGAGCTGCGAGCTGTTTATCCGCCTTGCCCGCCTGCCCATTATCGCTTTGCCTAACGGTGGCTGTTTTGACGTGCAGCCCGTCCACGTTGCCGATGTGGCACAGGGCTTGGCTGATTTATTAACCAGCAGCCTGCCGCACGGCACGGTACTCAATATGACGGGCAGCCGTTCTCTCACACTGGCACAATACCTCAACATCCTGCGCCAAACCCTACACAGCAAGCCAGCCCAGCGCGTGCTGCCGATCCCGCTGCCGCTGCTGCGCCCGGTGTTGCCGCTGGCCAAACTGTTCAGCAACGGCATCGTCAGCCAGGATAGTTTTACCTTGCTGCAACAAGGCTCTTGCGCTGATAGCCAGGCCTTCGCCGAGCTGCTCGGCTGCCCGCCGTTGTCGGTAGAACAGTTTGCAGCAGCGGAAGATATTGGCGCATAGCACCGAGCTTATGCCGTAAGCCAAAGAGGCTACCTGAAAAGTGGAAATTCCTTTTTCAGTTAGCCTCTTAGCGTTTTCAGGCAGCCTTAGAGAAGAGTAATAGGCAAACTATTTTATGCTGGCAATCTGTTCTTCCTCCGCAGGTGGTGGAGTGATTTGGCAGCGAAATCAGTGGCAGGTTTGCCTAGCTGGCAAGGATGGAAACCAGAGGCGGGAAGGGATGCAGGTATTTAGCCGCGCCGCCGTTGCAGCACCCATTTGATATCGTCGCCCAGCTGTTCGATGCCCACGGTGTGCCAATCGGGCTCGCGGCTGAGGGCGGCGGGGTTTTCAGGTAGCCTGAACAGAGTGGGCGATTGGGCGCCGCCGAGCAGCTTGGGCGCTTGATAGCAGACGATTTCGTCCACCAAATCCTGTGCCAAAAACGCGCTGCCCAGCGTGGCACCGGCTTCCAACATCAGCTCGCCGATGCCGCGCGCGGCCAAATCGGCCAGCACGGCATTCAGGCTGAGGCGGCCCTGGGCATCAGCCTCCAAACGGCAGATTTCAGCCGCTCCGGCGGGCGCTGGGCGGTCGGACAAGGTGTAGATAAGCGTGGGGGCGCTGCCGTCGAGCAGATGGCTGCCGGCGGGTAGGCGCAGGCGGCTGTCGAGCAGCACGCGCAGCGGGGGGCGCAAAGTGGGGAAGTCGCGCACGGTGAGGCGCGGGTTGTCGGCCAGGACGGTGCCGATGCCGGTGAGCACGGCGCAGCTTTCGGCGCGCTGGATTTGCACGTCGTGCCGCGCCGCTTCGCCGGTAATCCATTGGCTCTGGCCGTTGGCGAGCGCGGTTTTGCCGTCGAGGCTGGCAGCGGTTTTCAGCTTTACAAACGGGCGGCCGCGTTCGATGCGGGAGAGGAAGCCGCGGTTGAGCTGCCGCGCTTCGCGTTCCATCAGGCCGCAGGCTACCTGAATGCCGGCGGCTTCAAGTATGGCCAGCCCTTTGCCCACCACTAAGGGGTTGGGGTCTTGCATGGCAGCCACCACGCGGCGCACGCCGGCGCGGATCAGTGCTTCGGCGCAGGGCGGGGTGCGGCCGTGGTGGGCGCAAGGTTCGAGGGTAACGTAGGCGGTGGCGCCTTGCGCGGCGCTGCCGGCCTGGCGCAGGGCGTGCACTTCGGCATGTGGCTCGCCGGCCTTGAGGTGGAAACCTTGGCCGACAATCTGCCCGCCCTGCGCAATCACGCAGCCGACGCGCGGATTGGGCGAAGTGGAAAAACGACCTTGCCAGGCAAGGGCAATGGCTTGCTGCATCAGGGCGTGGTCGGCATGGGAGAATTGGGGCATGTTGAGTAAGGGACGGATAGGGGAAACTGGTTAAATAAGGTTTTCAGGTAGCCTTTAAACAGTAAGAAAGGCTACCTGAAAACGAAGCAAAGCGAAGTTTCTGCGAAGCTAAAACGAAGCAAAGCAAAGTTTCTGCGAAGCTAAAAGGATGCGATGGTTTCAGCTAGCTTTCAAGGCTTAAACGGCAGGCCGAAGTGGCTGTAGCTGCGTTCGGTGGCGACGCGGCCGCGCGGGGTGCGCTGGAGGAAGCCTTGCTGGATGAGGTAGGGCTCGATCACGTCTTCGATGGTGTCGGGGCTTTCGCCGATGGCGGCGGCGATGTTGTCCAGGCCGACGGGGCCGCCGGCGAATTTGTGCAGTACGGCCTCGAGGAATTTGCGGTCCATCATATCGAGGCCTTCGTTGTCCACATCGAGCATTTGCAGGGCGGCATCGGCCAGGGCGGCATCTACGCGGCCGTTGCTTTTCACTTCGGCGTAGTCGCGCACACGGCGCAGCAGGCGGTTGGCAATGCGCGGGGTGCCGCGGCTGCGTCGGGCGATTTCGAAGGCGCCGGTATCGTCGAGGCTCATTTGCAGCAGGCCGGCGGAGCGGGAAACGATGGTGGCGAGGTCGGCGCTACTGTAGAACTCGAGGCGGGAGACGATGCCGAAGCGGTCACGCAGGGGATTGGTGAGCATACCGGCGCGGGTGGTGGCGCCAACGAGTGTAAAGGGGGGCAGGTCGATTTTCACGCTGCGGGCGGCGGGGCCTTCGCCGATCATGATGTCGAGCTGGTAGTCTTCGAGGGCGGGGTAGAGGATTTCTTCCACCACGGGGCTGAGGCGGTGGATTTCGTCGATAAATAGTACGTCGTGCGGCTCGAGGTTGGTGAGCAGGGCGGCGAGGTCGCCGGCGCGCTCGAGCACGGGGCCGCTGGTTTGGCGCAGGTTCACGCCGAGTTCTTTGGCGATGATGTGGGCGAGGGTGGTTTTGCCCAGGCCGGGCGGGCCGAACAGGAGGGTGTGGTCGAGGGCTTCGCCGCGCTTTTTGGCGGCTTGGATGAAGATGCCGAGCTGCTCTTTGGTTTTGGCCTGGCCGATGTAGTCGGCGAGGGTTTTGGGGCGCAGGGCACGTTCGAGCTGCTCTTCCTGGCTGGAAACCTGGCGGGCGGTAATGAGGCGTTCTGGTTCGGCGGCGGTGAGGGAATCGGTGTGGAGCATGATAGGGAATGGGGTTTTAGGTAGCCTTAGTGGGTTAATTTGATTGCGGTTTTGTTTGGTTTTTACGACGGCACGGCCTTGGTTTTGCCAATTAGCTTTGTAGGCTCAGCTTCGGCTGCGCCGAAACATTGTTTTAGCTTCGCAGAAACTCCGCTTTGCTTCGTTTTCAGATAGCCTTTTGGGGAGGCGGAGGAGCAGCAGGTGGGGCTACCTGAAAGTGGTGTTGCTGTGTCCGGTTGCATTTTAGCGAAATTTGCTTGGGCTTGCCGTTTGCCTTGCCGGCGCTCAGTGCGTTTGCTTTCAGTTAGCCTGTTGGGCTAGAAAGGCTTCGATTGAGCCGGGCTGGCGCCGGCTATTTTCCAGCCATTCCGGCAGCCATTCGGTGATGCGTTCGCCGGTGCGGCGGATGAAGGTGCCGGGTTGGGGTTCGTCGATATATTCTTGCTGGCGGACGAGGACGAGCGGGGCTTCGCTGCCGGGCTGCCCTTGGGCAAAGGCGAGGGCTTCGGCATGGGTGGCGAAGGCATGGAAGTAGTCGTCGCCGTCATATAAATCGGGGGCGCCGCGCTCGGGATGGCACCACACGCGGTATTCGAGCACGTCGTCGTAGAAATAGCCGCCGCCGGAATGGCAGTGGGCGGGGTAAGTGCCTACTTTTTCTGGATAGGCGGCGGGCGGGTAGGGAGGCTGGCTCATTTTGTGCAACGCTTGCTTGGAAAATAATCAGAAGGCTACCTGAAACGGCAGCCTTCTGTTGCTGGGCTAGGGAGCGGATGCGCCCTTCGGCGGGGCGGAAGCAGCCGAGGCTGCGGCCGGTACGGATGCCGGCGTGGCCGGGGCACTGGAATCGGCGGGCAGGGAGCTGTCGGGCAACAGGTTTTCATCGGCTTGCGATTCGATGCGCTTGCCGTTCATGCTGAAGGTTTTGTTGCGCACGACGATGTGGGTGCTCACGATTTGGTTGCCATCGATTTTCAGGTAGCCTTGGCGCGCCATGCTTTCGAGCACGCTGTCGAGCCACAGGCGCACGGCTTCTTTGATTTCGTGGTCGGCATCGGGTAGGGATGGATCGACGCTGATGTAGTTTTTGGCCTGGGCGGCGGTGAGCCGTTCGATCACTTGCTGCGGCGCGGCGATGTGGAAATCGGCGTCGGTTTTGGCGAGCAGATTGTCGATATCGTTCAAATCGGCAGCGGTAAGGCCGCTGAATTTGAGTTCGCCGTTGCCGCTGATCATGCCTTGCGGGGTGGTGAGGTCGAACTGTTTGAGCCGGATAACGGGATCGTTAGTAAACAGGCCGGCGGCTTCGTTGCGCAGGGCGGCAAGCAGGGCTTCGCGCATTTGCTCGTCACTGAGGCGCTGGGTGATGAGCTGGTCGCGGCGGGTTTTGAGCGCGGCGAGGCTTTCGGCATCTAGGTGTTCTGCGCTCACGTGGATGGCCAGCGGGCCGTAGTTGTCGCTGCCGTAGTTGAGCTTGGCAAAGCCGAATTTGCCTTCGGTATTCACCCAGCGGCCGTCTTGATCCATGCGGGTTTCGATTTGCAGGTCGTTGAGGGTGATTTTGGCGGGCGGCACTTGGCCATAGGGGTTGATGAAGCTGCCGATTTGCAGGTCGGACACCATGTTCAGCACATCGTTGAGGCGGATGTCATAGTTGATGCTGTCTTTCCATTCCACTTCCACCTGTCCAAGGGTGAGCTTGCTGTTGCCCAAGGCAAGGTTGTGGCTGCCTTCTCGGGTTTCGGTGTGCAGCTGGAGGTTTTTGTAGGAAACGCTGCCTTTGTCGGCCAGGGTGATGGTGAGGCCGGGGTTATTCAGGTTGCTTTGGTATTCAGTGAAGTATTTGGCGTAGTCGGTGCTGCCTTCGAGACCTTGCCAATTAATGGCAATGCCGGAGAGCTCTTGATATTTGAAAGCGGGCACCTGCCAAGTGAGGCGGCCGTTGCCGTTGAGTTGGATCACGTTGCGCAGGTTGGCAGGGGCTTGGCTACCGAAGAAGCGTTGCAGTATTTCGCGGCTTTCGGGCTGGAAAACGAATTCGGTGTCTACCACGGCGCGTACGGGCATGCTGCCGTTGGCAAACAGGCTGTGTTTGATGTTGCTCTCCAGCGTGATGGGCTGGGTGAGGATAGTTTTAATGTTGTCGGGCAGTTTGTCTTGCAGCTGCGCCAGGAAGGTGGGCTTGAAGCGCACCACGGTGGTTTCGTGCGAACTGAACCAGCCGCGCTCGTAGCGGCGGGATTCGACTTGCAAGAAGGATGTGTGGCTTAGGATTTCATGCTGTTTGTTCAGGCTTTGTTCGGCTTTGATGCCGAGATAGTAGGGCGCACCGAGGAATAGGGCGGCCAGCAGCAGGATGAGGCCGGAGAACAGCCAAAGGAGTTTTTTCATGCAACAACCAAAATGCGTGATATTAGGAAAGCGCAAGGATAACACCAAAACGGGGCACTGTCTTGGTGCTGGGCAAGCAAGAGGCTACCTGAAAACGGATTTTTACTTTCGTTAAAATTGTTTTCAGGTAGCCTGTGTGCCCTTAACGGGCTAAATCGGGCGAAAAATTAGGCGCCGGTGCCGCTTAGGGCGTTGATGCTGTAGCCGCCGTCCACGTAGGTGATTTCGCCGGTGATGCCGGAGGATAGGTCGGACAGCAGGAAGGCGGCAGTGTTGCCCACTTCTTCGATGGTTACGTTGCGGCGCAGCGGGTTTTGCGAAGCAACGTGGTTGAGCAGGCGGCTGAAATCGGCAATGCCGGCGGCAGCCAAGGTTTTAATCGGGCCGGCGGAAATACCGTTGCAACGGATGCCTTCGGGGCCGACGCAGGCGGCAGTGAAGCGGATAGCGGCTTCCAAGCTGGCTTTTGCCATGCCCATTACGTTGTAGTTGGGTATGGCACGCACGGCACCCAGATAAGTAAGCGCAAGGATGGCGCTGTTGCGGTTGCGCATCATCGGGCGGGCTGCTTTAGCCAGCGCGGGCAGGCTGTAGGCGGAAACGTCGTGTGAAATTTCAAAGGCTTCTCGGCTGATGCTGTCTAAGAAATCGCCGCTGAGGGCTTCTTTGGGCGAGAAGGCGATAGCGTGCACCAGGCCGTCGAGACCATCCCATTTTTTGCCCAGGTCGGCAAATACTTGTTCAATTTCAGCATCATTTTGCACATCGCAGCGGAATACCAAATCGGAGCCGAAGTCGGCCGCCATTTTGCGCACGCGCTCTTCCAATTTGTCTACCACATAGGTAAACGCCAGCTCAGCACCTTGTTCACGGCAGGCTTTGGCGATACCGTAGGCAATGGAACGCTCGGAAATCATGCCGGTAATCAGGATTTTTTTGCCTTGCAAAAAGCCCATTTTTCTTGTCCTCGGGGGGAAGTTGTCTGTGTGCAGGCTGTTTGGTTTTCAGGTAGCCTGCGCCCAAAAGCGGGGCATTATAGCTTAATTTAAGGTGCCAGAGTAAATCCGGCGCTGTTTTGCGTGTGCTGCAAACAGCCGAAACCCGCTGTTTTCGGCAGCGGGCTTCAACTTTTCGGTTTTGAGTATTGGGATATTAAGCAATTGGTTTCGCTAGGCGCACTCCTGTGGAATTGGGTAGATATAGCTTCTTCAGCTATGCCCCATAAGAAAGGGGTTGCGGCTATTATACACAAACGATAATTGTTATCAATATTTAAATGGAAAATATTTTTATCGATGCGCATGGGTGCGATTTATTTTCACAATCCTAGCAACAGGCAATACGAGCAACTGCCCAGCCGTTATATAATGCCGCCCGACTTTCGTTTTCAATCCTTTAACGCCATGAACACAGCGCACTCCACCGTTTCCACGCAACTGTTGCACGCCAACCAACTGGGCACCGACGAAATCGCCCGTGCTTTATCTGCCATTTCCGCCCATCAAGTGGACTATGCCGACATCTACTGCCAGCGCACTGCTTATGAAAGCTGGCATTTGGAAGAGGGCATGGTGAAATCCGGCAGTTTTCAGATTGATCAAGGCGTGGGCGTGCGGGCGGTGTCGGGTGAGAAAACCGCGTTTGCGTATGCCGACAGCCTAAGCCCGGCCGTATTGCGGCAGGCGGCAGAAGCGGTACGCACCATTGGTGCGACGGGGCAGGAGCGGCAAGTTAAGCTGGCTGGTTCAGCCAGCCGCCAACAGGTTGCACTCTACACACCGGATAACCCGATTCCCGGCTTAGATTCAGCCGCCAAAGTGGCGCTGCTCAACCGTGTCGAGCAGCTGGCCAAAGCTGCCGACCCGCGCATCGTGCAAGTGATGGCCGGGCTGACTTGCGAACACGATTTAATCTATCTGGCGCGGCTGGACGGCATCACCGCCGCCGATATCCGCCCGCTGGTGCGCCTGAGTATTACCGTGGTGGCCAAGCAGGGCGAGCGGCGCGAAGTGGGCAGCTTTGGCGGCGGCGGGCGGCACGGGCTGGATTATTTCAGCGAAGAGCGGCTGCGCAGTTATGTGGAGGCGGCGGTAAAACAGGCCTTAGTCAACCTGGAATCGCGTCCCGCGCCCGCCGGCAGCATGACCGTGGTGCTCGGCAGCGGTTGGCCGGGCGTGCTGCTGCACGAAGCCGTAGGGCACGGGCTGGAAGGCGATTTCAACCGCAAAGGCACCAGCGCGTTTGCCGGCCGTTTGGGCGAACGCGTGGCAGCCAAAGGCGTAACCGTAGTGGACCAAGGCAATATCGAGCTGCGGCGCGGCTCGCTCAATCTGGACGATGAAGGCAACGCCACCCGCCAAACCGTGCTGATTGAAGACGGCATCCTGGCTGGCTACCTGCAAGACGAAACCAATGCCCGGCTGATGGGCATGGCAGTAACCGGCAACGGCCGCCGCGAAAGCTACGCTGCCGCACCCATGCCGCGCATGACCAACACTTTCATGCAAAACGGCAACCGCGAGCCGGAAGAAATCATTGCCTCAATCGAAAAAGGCCTGTATGCCGTGAACTTCGGCGGCGGGCAGGTGGACATCACCAGCGGCAAATTCGTGTTCAGCGCCTCCGAAGCGTGGTGGGTGGAAAACGGCAAGCTGCAATACCCCGTGAAAGGCGCTACCATCATCGGCAGCGGGCCGGAAGTACTCAAACATGTGAGCATGATCGGCAACGATATGGCGCTCGACAGCGGTATCGGCGTGTGCGGTAAAGAAGGCCAGAGCGTGCCCGTGGGCGTGGGGCAGCCCACGCTGCGTATCGATGCCGGCTTAACTGTTGGCGGCAGCGAAACTGCTTGATAGACTTGTCGGCAAAGGCTACCTGAAAGGTGTTTCAGGTAGCCTTTGCTGTATCTTGCTTTTGCATTGTTAGTGCATCATCGCTTGGTATGAAGATGTATTTAATCCAAGTTTCAAAACCAAAAGGCTACCTGAAAACTGTTTTCCTCGCAGGAACCCATTTTCAGGTAGCCTTTACCAATACAGAAGGCAAGACCAGAAAATAGCCCGTTGCGCCTAATGAAATAGCAATAGTTATCATGCGCACACAAGCCAATGTTTCTAATGAAATTCCTAAAAAACACACTATTAAGTGCAAAGAAAAGTAAATATTTTATCCATTGATAATCATTGGCAGATTCAGTTGGCTAAACTAAGCTGTCTAACCATTTTATTTTTCTGAAATTTTCTGCTGCATACTGAAAAGAAATCGCTTATTTTTCAGGATAATTATTCGCATTAATAAGCGCGATATGAGAATTTTCGCATTAAGCTGCGTATAATCCACCAAGTTGAAACGACAGCATATATTACTGCTGCCATTACACGCATCATTCTATTTATTCACAGGAGCAAAACAATGCAAGGCAACAAAGAAGTTATCGACTACATGAACCAACTCTTGGCCGGCGAACTTGCCGCCCGCGATCAATATTTCATCCACTCCCGCATGTACGACGAATGGGGCTACACCAAGCTCTTCGAGCGTATCGGCCACGAAATGGAAGACGAAACCGGCCACGCCGCCGATTTCATCCGCCGTATCCTGATGCTCGGCGGCACACCACAGATGGTGCCCGCTCCCGTGCGCATCGGCCGTAATGTGCGCGAAATGCTGCAATTCGATTTGGATACCGAATACGAAGTACGCGAAAACCTCAAACGCGGCATCAAATTGTGCGAAGAAAAGCAAGACTATGTAACCCGTGATTTGCTGATCAATCAGCTCAAAGACACTGAAGAAGATCACGCCCACTGGCTCGAACAACAGCTGCGCCTTATCGACCTCGTTGGCGAGCAGAATTATCTGCAAAGCCAGCTGTAATAAAGCCAGCTGTAATACAGAAAGGAAAACGCATGAAAGGCGATCGCGAAGTTATCCGCCAGCTCAATAAAAATTTGGGCATCCTGCTCATTACCATCAACCAGTATTTCCTGCATGCCCGCATCCTGAAAAACTGGGGCTTGGGAGAGCTGGGCGGTTATTTCTACAAACAATCCATCACCGAGATGAAAGCAGCCGATGACCTGATCGAGCGCATCCTCCTGCTGGAAGGCCTGCCCAACCTGCAAGAGCTCGGCAAACTGCTGATTGGCGAAAATACCGAAGAAATCATCCGCTGCGACCTGCAAAAAGAGCAAGACAAACACCAGGCATTGGTAGAAGCCATTGCCGTGTGCGAAGAAAAGCAGGACTACGTTTCCCGCCAGCTGTTGGAAAAACAGAAAGACGAAAACGAAGAACGCCTCGACTGGCTGGAAACCCAGCTGGATCTAGTGGAAAATTTGGGCTTGCAGAACTACCTGCAACTTGGGGCGCAAGAGGACTAAAAACACTACACCACTGCCAAACTCGGCAAAGCCCTTTCCAAATAGCAACAGCCTGTACGCTTCAGCGACAGGCTGTTTTTTGTGGGATCAATCCGCTTCAAGTAGCAGGCTACCTGAAAAATTACGCTGCAAGTTTTAACTGCGCTAAGGCTTCCGCTTTCAGGTAGCCTTTGTGTGGCCGGTTTAGGCTACCTGAAACTTATTACTAGGAAAAGATAAGCAAATTTGGAAGCAAGGTGGCACAGCTATGGCTGTTGGTTCTCCGGCAGTTTCTGTATCCACTGCCATTGCTGTTGCAGCACGTCTTGCAAGGCGCGTTGTTTTTGTTCGGGGCTTTGCAGATTGCTGGTAATGCGTTGGTAATCGAGGGCAAAGTTGGGACGGCTGATGCTACCGTTGATTTTCAACGGCAACCAGAGGTCTTGTCCGGCACTGGCGAGCACGGCGTAGTTGAGGGTGGCAGTTCGAATGTCGAAGCTGCCTTGGCCGCTGAGATTGAGGCTGTCGCTTTGCAGGCTGAGGCTGGGCGTGGTGCCGATGCCGTTTTCTACACTGGCTTCGATGCTGAAATGGCGGAAGGGGGTGTTGCTCTCGGCGTTGTAGCGGATCAGGTTTTGGGCGGGTAGATTCTCTGGCTTGTTGAGGAGTTTGCCAAGGTTGATGCCTTGCCAAGCGCCGTTGTCGAGCACGATTTTGCCTTGCCCGGCCAGGGTGGTGTGCCATTCGCTGCGTTTGAGACCTTCTGCACCGAGGCGGAAAGCTGCGTTGCCGCGACCGCTGAGATGGTTAAATCGGAAGGCGTCTTGCAGCAAGGGTTTGATTTGGATGTTGTTGAATTGGATAGCGGTTTCCCATTTTGGCCGGCTGCCGCGGTGCAACACGGCACTGCCTTCGGCATTGCCTTCATACATCTGCATTTTGATGGTTTGGGCTTCGAGCTTGTCGGCATCAAGGTGCAGGGTGCTGTGGAAGTTTTGGATTTGCAGGCCGGAGCTTTCAAGCGTGCCGATATCGAGGGTAAGCTGGATTTGGCGATGACGCAGGGCGCGCGGCCAGTATTGCAGCCACAGGGGGGCTGCGGTGTTTTCGGTAGCAGGGGCGGGGCGTTTGGTTTCGAGATAGCTGCTGAGCGAAAGTTTACTCAGACTGAGAGCCGCTTCGATGTTGTGGCCTTGCTCGTTGAGGCTACCGGAAATTTTCAGGTAGCCTTCGCTGTTGTCGAGGCTACCTTGCAATTCGGCTTTCCAGTTTTGGCTATTACCGGTGGCTTGGCCATGCCATTGACCGGAGAGATAGGGCATGCTGCCGGGGGCGGCGTTGTGGCGGGTGCTGAGGTAGAGGTTGTCGATTTGAAAATGCCCGGGCTGGGCTTGGAGGCGGCCGTTGGCGCTGTAGCCGCTGCTGCCTTGCTCGTATTCCACTGCACCGCTGAGTTGGAAACCAGCGATTGCTAAGGTGCGGTTTTGATAGGAAACTTTGTTGATGCTGCCACTGCCGCTATGCCGCACGGTTTCAGCCGATGGTTGGCTGTTGTCAGCTTCGATGTTGAAGACAATGTGGGTTTCAGGCAAAACGACGCTGTCGGGGGAGAATTGCCAGTTGCGGGTATTGCCATCAATATTGAGCGACCAGGCAGGAACTTGGATACTGAGCCGGCCGTCTTTGGTATTGAGCCGGCTTTGCTCGGCAGTATAGTCGGCATTGCCTTGCCAGGCGGCGGTAAAGGGCTGGCCATTGGGTAGGAAGCCAGCCAAATTGGCTTGGAGTTGTTCAAAGTGGCTGCCGCTATAAGCGCCGGAAGCTTCTATCCGGTATTCCTGCGGGGTAAACAGGCTGGCAGAGAGGCTAAAGTTTTCGGCGGCACGATCGATAAAGCCAGACACTTGGCGCAGGGTTTGTCTTTGTTCGCCGTATTGCAGGCGCAGGGAGCAATCGTCGAGCTCGATCCGGCGGGGCAGGGTGCTGCTTTCTGCTTTATTCGCGGTAAACCCAGCCACTTCCCATTGCCCGCTTTCCAGCCGACGCGCGCTGATGCTGGCACGTTGCAGATGCAGGCTGTGGATAGACACATCGCCCCACAAAGCCGACCAACTAAATGAAAGCCGCACGGCCTCGGCATTCAGCGTTTGACCGTTTTCCTGCGTACGGCTCAACCCCACTTGGTGCAGCACCACATAAGGGTAGGGAAACCAGCCGCGTTCGATTTGGCGGCCATCAAAATTCAGCTGCTGGTCTTGTGCGGTAAGCATTTGGTTGGCGGTTTGGCGGATGCGGGCTTCACTGAGCAATCGGCTCAAACCGAATGATGCACCCAGCCACAATGCCAACAAAACCAGGCCGAAAAGCAGCGCTTTCAGCCAGAGTTTGCTCCAAATTTTGCCGGAATACAGCTGTTTGCTCATCGAAATACCGTACGCAATAGGGAATCAAACGAAAGGTAGCTGCTTTATGCCCGTCTGGCAAGGGTTTTAGCTGATTTTTTCAGAGGTGGAGGAGGGTAATCTGAAAATATCGGTTTAATACCCTTGCCAATTTTTCAGGTAGCCTTGGCCGATATGAGGCTACCTGAAAACGCAAACCCCAAACACCCAAGCAAAATGGTTATATAATGCCCGCTTTTCTCCGTCTGCCTACTGTGCCATGCAGCTTGCCGATTTCGATTTCCACCTGCCCGAACACCTGATTGCCCAACAGCCGCCCGAACAGCGCGGCAGCAGCCGACTGCTCGATGCCCGCTCAGGCGACCTCCTATGTGACCGCCTGTTTGCCGAGCTGCCAAACCTGCTCGAAGCCGGCGATCTGCTCGTGTTCAACAACACCAAAGTGATGAAAGCCCGCCTGTTCGGGCACAAAGCCAGCGGCGGGCGCATTGAAGCCTTGATTGAACGCGTGTTGGACGAACACTGCGCCCTAGCGCACATCCGCTCCTCTAAGTCGCCCAAACCCGGCAGCCTGCTGGAATTTGACGGCGGTATTCGGGCGCAAATGGAAGAACGCGAAGGCGAGCTTTTTAAGCTGCGGTTTTCAGGTAGCCTCAACGTATACCAAATTCTCGAACAAACCGGCCGCCTGCCGCTGCCACCCTATATTGAGCGCGCTGCCGATGCAGCCGACGACGAGCGCTACCAAACTATTTACGCCAAACACCAAGGCGCCGTTGCCGCCCCCACCGCCGGCCTGCACTTCACCCCTGAATTGTTGAACCAACTGCAGGCAAACGGCATCCACCGCGCCGAAATTACCCTGCACGTGGGCGCCGGCACCTTCCAGCCCGTGCGCAGCGAAAATATTGTCGAACACAAAATGCATAAAGAGTGGTATAGCATCCCCACTGAAACCGTTGAAGCCATTGCGGAAACCAAAGCAAACGGCAAACGCGTATGGGCGGTCGGCACCACCTCAATGCGTAGCCTGGAAGCCGCCGCCCAAAACAGCCATCTGCAAGCAGGCGAGGGTGATACCGATATTTTCATCACCCCGGGCTACCGTTTTCAGGTAGCCGATGGCCTGATTACCAACTTCCATCTGCCCAAATCCACTCTGCTGATGCTGGTGAGCGCCTTTTCCGGCGTCGAACACATCCGCGCCGCCTACCGCCACGCCATCGAACAGCAATACCGCTTTTTCAGCTATGGCGATGCGATGTTGCTTACCCGAGCAGAGGCTACCTGAAAAACAGGGCAGGGCGGCCACTTCTATTTCAGGTAGCCTGAAATATTAAAAGGCTACTTGAAACTGGGATACAAACTGTTGTAAAACGAAACCATTCTCCAGTAAACCAACCAGGAAAAAACATGATTCAAGAGCAGCTCCACTCCCTAATTCTTCCCGATAGCAACGGCAATTTCGGCCAACACGGCGGCCGCATCGGCCATCCCGCACTGGCACAAGCCCTGGCCGAAATTGAGCACGGCTTCCGCCAAATCGTGAATGATGCCGAATTCATCCAAGAAATGAAACGCCTACAAGCCACCTATGTCGGCCGCCCCAGCCCCATCTACCATGCCCGCACACTATCCAAACGCGGCGCGCAAATCTTCCTCAAACGCGAAGACCTCAACCACACCGGCGCCCACAAAATCAACCACTGCATCGGCGAAGTGCTGCTGGCCAAAAAACTCGGCAAGAAAAAAGTGATTGCCGAAACCGGCGCAGGCCAACACGGCGTAGCGCTCGCCACCGCCGCCGCCTTGCTCGGCCTCGAATGCGAAATCCACATGGGCGTGGTCGATATTGCCAAAGAGCACCCCAATGTATCCCGCATGAAAATCCTCGGCGCTAAACTCGTGCCCGTATCCGCCGGGGCAGGCACGCTCAAAGAAGCCGTTGATAGCGCTTTCGCCGCCTATCTGGAACAAATCGACAGCAGCATGTTTGCCATCGGCTCCGTGGTCGGCCCCGCACCGTATCCCGAAATGGTGGCCTATTTCCAAAGTATTGTCGGCCACGAAGCGCGCGAACAATTCCAGCGCGAGCAGGGCGGTTTGCCGGATGAAGTCATCGCCTGCGTGGGCGGCGGTTCCAACGCCATCGGCCTGTTCAATGCCTTTATGGACGACCAATCCGTAGCCTTGGTGGGCGTAGAGCCGGCCGGTGAAGGCCTCGACAAGCCCGGCCACCACGCTGCCACCATAACCAAAGGCAAATTCGGCAATATCCAAGGCTTCAACTGCTACTACCTGCAAAACGAAGACGGCACACCCGCTGCCGTACATTCTATTGCCTCCGGTCTGGATTACCCCGGCGTCGGCCCGCAGCATTGCCATTTGAAGGATATCGGCCGCGGCCGCTACGAAACCGCCACCGATGCCGAATGCCTCAGCGCCTTCCTGGCACTCTCACGCGAAGAAGGTATTATTCCCGCTCTCGAATCCGCCCACGCCGTTGCCTATGCCTTACGCCGTGCCGCAGAACTCGACAGCAGCAAACGCCTGCTAGTAAATCTTTCCGGCCGTGGCGATAAAGATATCGACTTCGTGTTAGGTAAATTGAATTTTGCTTCCTAAGCCCCTTGCTTAAATCTATTCTGCAATAATAAATAAACGCCGAAATGGTCAATCAATCCGTTTCGGCGTTTTTTGAACGCGTATATCCTAAAAGATCAGCATAATTAGAAAGCCATCTGTATACAACTCAGGCATACGATTCAATATTACTTACGAATAATTTTACATAATATACATTATACGAACTACCGTTTATAGCGCACATA